>JAYRIK010000203.1:0-10002 GCA_041906865.1 Candidatus Auribacterota bacterium | reverse complement strand
CTGTTAAACATCTCACAAATGAGCACGATTACAACCGCAAAAAGAAGAAATAAAAAATCAGGAAAATTAACTTTCAGAAAAACACTGAGAATTAAGAGCAAAATAGCAAAAATGAAATGCACTTTCATATTACGCTGATGCTTAAAAACATGAATCAATCCCTGAATAGCATGATTCAAGCTTTGAACCCAAGGATGTTTTTGTTTTTGATATTCTTTTCTCATCTATTGTTAGATTCCATCATAATATTTTTTAAGAACATTTTCTTGCATCAACCACATCTCTTGATAATCTTCGGGTTGATGATCTCGATATCCTAAAAGATGTAAAGTCCCATGAACAATGTAGCGAGCAACTTCTTCTCTAAAACGAGAACCAAATATTTTTGCTTGAGCTTTAGCTCTTTCAACAGACACAATGACTTCGCCGAGCATCCACTTTCCATTAATAATTTCTTCCATAGGAAATGCTAGCACATCTGTTGCCTTATTTTGAGCATGAAACTTCTGATTTAAACGCTTGATAACTCGATCTGAAACAAGAGAAATGTGAAGCTCGATAGGATTTTTTTTATAAAGCTCACTCTTTTTTAAAACAACTTTCGTCAGAGCTTTAATTTTATTCTTTTGAAAAAACAGAGAAGAACGATTATCAACTTCTATGAAAAAAGATCTGGAAGGTTGAGAGCGTTTCTTATGTTGCAGCAAGATCTTCAAATCCTTCAGAAGTATCTATCGGATAAGGCGATTTACTTGATTTCTTTACCGAACCTCGCTTTATTTCCTTGGAAGAAGCATGAGGAGAACGATCTTTTTCATAAGCTCGAATAATCTTTTTTACCAATTCATGCCGTACCACATCTTTATCTGTAAATTTCATAATCTTAATTCCACGTACATCTTGTAAGATTGTTTTTGCATGAGAAAGTCCAGAAAGCTTATGAGCAGGCAAATCAACTTGTGTGATATCCCCTGTGATCACTGCCTTGGAATTAAAGCCCAATCGAGTCAAAAACATTTTCATTTGTTCAACGGTACTGTTCTGAGCTTCATCCAAAACAATAAATGAATCATTCAGAGTTCGACCTCTCATATACGCCAAAGGTGCCACTTCAATCAATCCTCGATCAATATAACGCTGAATTTTATCCATTTCGACCATATCATAAAGGGCATCATACAGAGGTCTTAAATAAGGATTAATTTTTTCGTACAGATCGCCTGGTAAGAATCCAAGACTCTCACCCGCTTCGACAGCAGGCCGAGTCAAAATAACACGTTTCACCTTATCATCTAAAAGCCAGGAAACGGCCATGGCCATTGCCAAATAAGTTTTTCCAGTTCCAGCAGGTCCAATTCCAAAAACAACATCGTATTTTCGAATCGCTTCAATGTACTCAGCCTGATTGCCAGATTTAGGATAAATCAAACTTTTACGGGAAGAAACACGAATAGCATCGGTGGGAACTTGATCAGAAGAGTCTTCAGGCCGATCCCCATTGGAAGCAGATAAAGCATGAATAATATCCGCACGATCAATTGTTTTTCCAGATTCTTGTAATCGTGTCAACTCATCAAAAAGCTTTCTCGCTTTTTTAATACTCTCTTGGTCTCCAATCATTTTGATAAAGTCGCCACGCGACACAACCTTGACCTTCAGAGCTTTTCCAATGATTTCCAAGTTTTCGTCGTCATGAGCAAAAAGCGATCTTGCCATGCGTGCATCTTTTAAATGAATTGTTTCTTTTGGCACTTTATCACCTCGTGAAATAATTTTAACGTAAATTTATCTGAGAACCAAAGAAATTATTTTTTCTTCGATAAAAATTGAGACAATTGCGGTGTCATCTTTTTAGAAACTTCTACTTCAAGAAAAGTACCCTTCTCATCATATTTTTTTGAAATAACACGGCCATGCCGATGTAATAAAGACAACCAATCTCCTTCTTGATGTGGAATAAAAATATGCAGCACCTCTAAATGTTCCTGCAAATATTCCTTAATTTTCGATCTTAATTCTTCTAAACCTTGTCCAGACTTGGCAGAAGCAAAAAGGATTTCAGTCTCATCTTTTAAACAATGAGGAATTGAAGGAGACACCCCAACTCGATCCACTTTATTTAAAACAAGAATATGTTCAACATCTTCTGCATGTAAATCTTTTAAAACTTGAGTTACCACTTCATATTTTTCTTCAACCAGATGATCACTCAAATCCAAAACATGAATCAAAAGATCCGCATGGGTCACTTCTTGTAATGTTGTTTTGAATGATTCCACCAAATGATGTGGAAGTTTTCGGATAAACCCAACCGTATCCGACAGAAGAAATCCTCTGCATTCAGGAAATTGAATTTTTCTGACTGTAGAATCTAAGGTTGCAAAAAGTCTATCCTCTGCCAAATTTTCACTTTCAGTCAGACGATTGAATAAGGTCGTTTTGCCCGCGTTGGTATAACCCACAATGGCCACCAACGGCCATTCATGGCGTTCTCTATTTTTTTTCTGAACTTTATGCTCTGTTTCAATATCACGAAGCTCATAGGTTAATTTCATAATCCTGGCTCTCAATCGACGTCGATCCACTTCCAATTGTTTCTCTCCAGGACCTCGTGATCCAATGCCCCCATCCTGTCGAGATAAATGCGTCCACTGATGTGTCAAACGGGGTAACAAATATTTTAACTGGGCAAGCTCTACTTGAAGTTGAGATTGTTTGGTAAATGCTCTGCGGGCAAAAATATCCAAAATCAGTTGAGTGCGATCAATCACGCGCACTTTAAAACTTTCATTCAAATTTCTGGATTGGACAGGACTCAAATCATCATCGAAAATAACGACTTGCGTTTCACTTTCTTGAGCCTTTGCTGCAAGCTCCTCAAGCTTTCCCTTACCAATAAAAGTAGCCGGATGGGGTTTTGCCAGTTTAACAATGGTTTGATGTGTGACTTTTGCTTTTGCTGTTGAAACAAGCTGGGACAGCTCTTCCAAAGAAGACTCAACATCCCAAGCTCTTGACCGCCCCCAATCAACACCAATCAAAAAAGCCTTTTCTGGCCCCTGAATCACATGTTTAAGCGGCAACGGAAACTCCTGACAGGAACAAAGACACTCATCAGTGATAAGCAGCAAGTAAAACTATTTTAAAATTTATTACTTACAACTTTTTTTAAGATGGTCTTCCAATACTTTTATAAACAAAACCTAGCTTACTCATTTCAGAAGATTGTAACAAATTACGTCCATCAATAATGACAGGAGTTAACATCAAAGCTTTGATTTTTTTATAATCTAGCTTTTTAAAATCTTCCCATTCTGTCAAAATAAGCAATGCATCAGCATTCTTCACGACTTCGTAAGGCTCTTTACAATATTGAATTTTAGGAAGAAATTCACGGGCTTTCATCATTGCCTGGGGATCATAAGCTTTTACTTTTGCCCCTTCTCTGACAAGATAATCAATAATATCAATGGAAGCTGCATTGCGCATATCATCTGTATTAGGCTTAAATGCTAAACCCAAAATACCGATGGTTTTACCCCGCATGACCCATAACACATCTTTTACTTTTTTAAGAAAACGTTGTTTTTGTTCATCATTAATTTTCTCAACCGCTTTAAGCAAGTCAAAGTGATAACCCAATTCCTGGGAGATTTTGATAAAAGCAGAAACGTCTTTGGGAAAGCAAGAGCCTCCATATCCGATACCAGGTTTTAAGAAAGCAGACCCAATGCGATGATCCATTCCCATCCCTTCAACGACTTTCTCCACATTGGCTCCCGAAAGCTCACAAATATTGGCCAACGCATTAGCAAAAGAAATTTTCATAGCAAGAAAGGAATTACTGGCATGTTTAATTAATTCAGCTGAAGGAATATCCGTGACAATAAATTTTGATTTGATGGGCTGATACAGCTCACGCATAATTTGAGCAGCTCTATCATTAGCAACTCCGACCACAATACGATCAGGATGCATCATATCTGCGACAGCAGAACCCTCTCTCAAAAATTCCGGATTTGAAACCACATCAAACTCGACACCTTTTCGGCAATAGCGCTGAATAGCTTCAACAACTTTCTCCCCCGTTTTTACAGGTACTGTACTTTTATCAACAATCACTCGATAATTACGAATATGTGAGGCGATTTCACGAGCTGCATTGGCAACAAAACTTAAATCGGCTTCCCCCGTATCCAAAGGTGGGGTATTCACAGCAATAAAAATAACTTGAGCCCGATCTACACCCTCTTTAATGCTCGTAGAAAATTTTAACCGCCCTGACTTGATACTTTTTTTAATAAGAGGTTCAAGACCCGGTTCATAAATAGGGATTTTCCCTTTTTTCAAAAGATTAATTTTTTTTCGATCATAATCGATACAAAGCACATGATGTCCAATATCAGACAAACAAGTGCCTGTAATCAAACCAACATAGCCTGTTCCGACAATCGCAACATTCATAAATTCTTAGCCCTCGTTCTAACTATCTTCAAAAACACAGGAGTTTAGATTTGTAACAATAAGAAAGAGAGATGTAGGTTGCACAACAAGTATTCAACGCAACCATTAATTTCCTAAATTAACCACAAGATCCGGATAAGCTTTTAACCAGAAAGTAATCCATACTTGAGCATCCTCACCGCTTTTTCTAAAAGAGAGCGCACCATTCCAACAGTGAAGATCTCGATAAATAGAATATTCCTGATCTTGAAGGTCGCCTGTTTCAAATTCCCATCGGTTAATAACCTTGAAAGACCAATCTGAATTAATCGTATAATCCAACCCATAAGTCCACTGCATGCTTTCATGATCTAAAAAACGCACCCCTGTGGAAAATCTCCATTTACCTTCTCGGAAGGTTGACAAATCCATGTTGAAAATGGAAACACGATTTTCATATTGATCATAACTCAGCTGAAAATCAGTACTAAAATTACGCAACGGCCTTAATTCTAAATCATTAAAAATATTAGAGAAAGGATGATGCTGACCAGGCTGTCGATCAATGAGATAGTCAACATACAATAAATAATCAACCAGATCCCAACTCACATTATCACGCTTGGTCTGTAGTTTATTTCGCAACGAAGGACGTATGGTGTGTTGTCCTACAAGTGCATCAATTTGATCAAATTGAATAAGCTTACTGGATGGAACGGTAGGATCATCAATATAGGTATATTTAATTCTAGGCTCAATGACATGCCTTAAATCATGAATATCCCATTCTTTATTGTCATAACCATAGACCCGATGAAATTTTGTTCCAAGTTCAATACCATCTGTAAAGGTTCCTCTCCAAACAGAATCAGACTCAACCAACTCCCGACTGTACCAAGTCTGGCGAACACCAAACCATGTGTTTGTTTCTAACCATCCAAAATATTTTTTGGGATAAGAAATTTCATCGTACGTATCAAATCGTCCTGCGCCTTGAGAATCTGGTACAGCACTTGTATCTGTGATAGGTCGTTCCGTCAAACGATCTGGAAACTCTGCAAACTGTTTAGTCAAATTTGCAAAAGAATTCGTGGAAGTATAGAAAAAAGGAGTTTTTAAAATGCGCTGTCTTCTAAACTCTAAAGACAATTCAGGCAAACGTTCTACTTCATTGAAAGTGTCATTCACCCGTTTTTGAACATACAAACGAGCCACATATCTTCGATCATATTTTGTAATATCAAAAAATGAAGGCGGACGAAGCGAATAATCAGAATCACGATAAAAAAAGTCCCTCAAAATATCTTCATCGCTTAACTTATGAAATTGACCTCGAATCGTTGTATCATATTTCCAAGGTTGAAAATGTGTCAGCGATACACGATAACGATCATCCTCTCCCACACCATCTACAAATTTTCTTCGCTTATCATGAATATAATAAGTTTTAAATTGTCCACCACCACCTTTTTTAAGTTCATATTCACCATCCACACCCACACCAAAACCTCGTCGAAAGCGATAATCAGCTCTCACACGGCTTTTAATATGAGGGGTTTGCAACCAGTTAAAACTGGTGAGGAAAAATGCTCCCCATCGTTTTGAATATCCAGGCATAAACGACCATGGAGATTCTTTTAAAGAGTGTTGATAATACGGAAGCCAAAGAACAGGAACACGACCAATAAAAAAACAAACATTGTGAGCCACTAATTTTTGACCTGGATAAACATCTACACGTTGAGCTTTTAAACAATAATGAGGGCGATGAGCATCACAAGTAGTGACAAAACCTTGCTCAACCTTGTATTGATCTTTGGAATAACGAATAATTTTTTTGCCTTTGATATACCAAGGGCTATAAAAAGCTGTCGCATTTTCAAATTGTCCTGTCCCTTTTTCAAAATTATAGTCGAGGGAATCTCCAATAAGGCGTCGCCCCTTTTGAATGATTTGAACATGCCCTTCAGCATGCGCATCTTTGGTACGAGTATTGATCAAACCCTTATCTGCAATCAGCGTGGTATCTTGATAAGTTACAACCACATGACCTATCGCTGTAACCTCTCCCTTTTCTCGGTCAAAATCAACAGAATCCGCATTGACCTCAACAGGTAAGTCTTGAGCAGCAAAAGAAGGAACAGAAATCAAAGACAAAAGTAAAACAAACAAAGAAACAATTTTTCTCAAAAGTCCCCCCCTTAAAAGCAGCAATTTGTATCCCCTAACGGGGACTATAAAAGCTTGTCTCGCAAATCGTATTTCGTTAAAACAATAAAACTCATAAAAAAAATACGAAACGCTAACTGCGAAATATAGTTTTGAAGTATGCTACACGAACCTTGAAAACCATTCAAGCGCGAAAAACATTTTTAACAAAATTTAAAGTGATCGTTGCTTGAGAAACCAATTACAAAAATATTTAATACCATCCTCAATTGGAACTTTAACATCATAGTTTAAAAGTTTTTTAGCTTTTGAAATATCTGCACATGTAATAGGAACATCTCCAGCTTGATCTTTCATCCATTGAATTTTAGCTTTCTTTTTCAAGTTTGCTTCAATCAAATGAACTAATTGAATAAGAGAAATGGTTTTAGAATCACCTAGATTAAAAATTTCATAAGACCATTTTCCATTTAAAACATAAAGAATCCCTTGAACAATATCCGAGATAAAAGTGTAATCGCGCGATGTATTTCCATTTCCAAATAAAGTAAGAGGTTTGCCTTCATGAATCGCCCTTGTAAATTTATGAATAGCCATTTCAGGACGCTGTCTTGGACCATAAACTGTAAAAAACCGCAAGACACTCATACGGATTTTATAAAGGTCATGATAGACATGACATAAAGCTTCTCCCGCAATTTTTGTCGCGGCATAAGGAGAGACAGGAGACAGCAATGCATCTTCTTCAGAAAAAGGAACACCATTACGACGCCCATATACCGATGAAGAGGAAGCAAAAATGAAATGATCTAACTTATGAATTCTGGCTTCTTCTAAAAGATTCAGTGTTCCATTGACGTTCACATCTGCATAAAGCGCAGGATCTTGAATGGAAGGACGAACCCCTGCCCTGGCAGCAAGATGAATACAAGCCTGAAATCGATTCTGAGAAAAAATCTTTGAAAGAGTTTTTTTATTTCGAATATCCCCTTTTATAAATTGAAAATGAGGATGATCTTTAAAAAGTTTCAGATTTTCCTTTTTAAGCCTAACATCATAAAAAGGATCCAGGCTATCCAGACAGACCACATGATGCTTTTGATCTAAAAGTGCTTCAATTAAATGAGAGCCGATAAAGCCAGCTCCACCAGTGACTAAGATTTTCAATTTTTATTTCCTCTAATATCTTTAATTAATTCTAAAACCACTCTTTCCTATACGCGATTCACCAAGCCTGGCTTCTCTTGTGGAACTTTCTTCCAATCATCTAAAAACTTTTTTAACCCAATATCTGTTAAAGGATGTTTAACTAATTTTTCTAAAACATCAAAAGGCATGGTTGCCACATGCGCACCAATTTTAGCAGCGTCTAAAACATGAATAGGATGACGAATACTTGCAACCAAAATCTCCGTTTTAAAACCGTAATTCGAATAAATGGTTTTAATATCTCGAATCAAATCCATTCCTACTTGCCCTTGATCATCTAACCGACCGATAAAGGGGCTGATATAAGTTGCTCCTGCTTTTGCAGCTAACAACGCCTGATTGGCGGAAAAACAAAGAGTCACGTTGGTACGAATTTTTTCAGAGGTCAAAATCTGAACAGCCTTTAATCCTTCTTTAATCAGAGGAACTTTAACAACAATATTAGAGTGAATTTTCGCCAGAGCTCTTCCTTCTTTCAAAATACCTTCTGCATCCACACTCACCACTTCTGCACTGACAGGCCCATCAATAAAAGAACATATTTCTTCTAAAACTTCTTTGAAGCTTCTTCCTGTTTTTGAAATCAAACTGGGATTAGTCGTAACACCATCCACCCATCCCATACTCCATCCTTCTCTAAGCTCACGGACATCTGCAGTATCTAAAAAGAATTTCATGTTATCCCTTTCTATAAAAAAATCATTACTCTCTCGTTTCTGATTTCATTGCTAATGTTGCGGCTCCAATGAGGCCTGCATCTACTCCCAATTGTGCTGGAATAATTTGAACATGATGTCCAGGAACACTCATACTTCTTTCTTTGACTACACACTTTAATGGATCAAAAAGAAAACGTCCAGCTTTTGAAATTCCTCCTCCAATCACAATCAAATCTGGATTAAAAAAATTCACCAGACCTGCCAAAACAATTCCTAAATGGTTTGCAACCTCTTCCCAAACAAATCTTGCAACTTCATCTCCCGCCGCCGCAGCTTTATCTAAGAGTTCATGCGTTAATGATTCGGGAACTCTTTCAGGAGTTTTCAATCGATAAAGTTCAAGCGCTCTCTCTAAGATATATCGATTTCCAATGAAGCGCTCCAAACAACCTCTATTTCCACAATTACAAAGCGGACCATCTCGCTGAATCACAATATGTCCCAGTTCGCCAGCTGAAAAGGTGGATCCACGATAAAGAGTGCCTTCAACAATCACCCCTCCCCCAACGCCTGTTCCTAAAGTCACGCAAATGACATTTCGAGCATGCTTTGCAGAACCAAAAACATGCTCACCTAATGCCATCACATTGACATCATTATCAATAAAAATAGGGATTTTAAATTCTTCTTTTAAAAGGTCTCTTAAAAAAACATTTTCCCAGCTAGGAATATTGGTGAGAGAATAAATAAAGCCTTTTTCAAAATCAACGTTTCCCGGAACACCTATCCCTAAGGCTTGAAGAAGTTTCCCCTTTTTTTCTGCATACTTCAAAGCTTCTCGAATGCCCTCTTTCATGGACGCGAGGATTTCATTACGGGACAAACCTGCCTGCGTTGGCACTTTGTGAGACCAAAGTACTTAAGGGGAAATTGCTTTGGTTGACGGTGACACTAAAAAAATCGTGAATATCGTAAAAACAGGTTATGCGGTTCACATTTCAAGATTGTCTGCTTCTGGCAGATATTTATATGTGATCGGTCGTGATGCTCGTATTAATTTGATCGACTTGTGGATGGAAAAACCAGAGACAGTGGCTGAAATCAAAGTGGGTTTAGAAGCTCGTTCTGTTGAAACTTCCAAATTCAAAGGTTTCGAAGATAAAATTGCAATCGCAGGAACTTACTGGCCACCACAATATGTGTTGATGGACGGAGACACTTTAGAACCTAAAAAAATCGTTTCTACCAGAGGAATGACTGTTGATACTCAAGAATATCACCCAGAACCTCGAGTCGCTGCAATTATTGCTTCTCACCACAGCCCTGAATTTTTAGTTAACGTTAAAGAAACAGGACAAATTTTATTGGTGAATTACAAAAATTTACAAAGCTTACAAGTAACAACTATCGAAGCTGCAAAATTTTTGCATGACGGTGGATGGGATAAAACAGGTCGTTATTTCTTAACTGCTGCCAACAAATCAAATAAAATTGCTGTTGTTGACTCTAAAGAAAGAAAACT
>JAYRIK010000202.1:0-3969 GCA_041906865.1 Candidatus Auribacterota bacterium | reverse complement strand
ATGTATGCATGCATCATGGCTGGGGGAGTAGGAGAGCGGTTTTGGCCTGGAAGTCGCAGGCATTTACCCAAGCAGTTTTTAAATATTATTGGATCTTCAACCATGATTCAAGCCACGGTTGAACGGGTTTCATCTCTGATTCCAAAAGAGAAGGTTTGGATTGTTTCCAATGAGAAGCAAGGATCCTTAATTTCAGAACAACTCCCTTCTTTGAAAAAGGAACAAGTTTTATTAGAACCTTTTGGAAGAAATACAGCACCTTGTATTGCACTCGCTGCAGCCTGTTTAAAGAAGCAAGATCCAGATGCAATTATGGTTGTGCTTCCTTCCGATCATGTCATTCGAAATACCAAAGTTTTTCTGCAAGTCATTCATGATTGTGCTCGAATCGCTTCTCAAACACAAAATCTCGTGACTTTAGGAATTAAACCTTATGCACCAGAAACAGGATATGGATATATTCATTATGATCAGCCTTTTCCAGAAAAAATAGACACAAAATTTTTCAAGGTAAAAGCCTTTGTTGAAAAACCCACAAAAGAAAAGGCTGAAGCTTTCTTAAAAGATGGACACTTCTTATGGAATAGCGGCATGTTTATCTGGAGTGTTAAGTCTATTTTAGAAGCGATTAAAAATTATTTACCCCAAATAGATGAGGAATTAAAAAAATTAGAACCTCATTTGGGACGTTCTACTCAAGATCAAGCCATACGATCGATGTATGAAAAAATAACATCGGTTTCAATTGATTATGGGGTGATGGAAAAAGCAAAAAACATTTTAGTTGCTGTGGGAGATTTTGGATGGGATGATGTCGGGTCTTGGTCAAGTCTAGAAAATCATTTTGACAAAGACAAAAAAGGAAATACTTTTGTAGGTCATCAAGTCGATTTAGATAGTCAAAATATTATGGTTATCAATCATGGAGAAGGGATGGTTGCAACTTTGGGGCTTCAAGATGTTATTATTGTGCGCACATCCGACGCTGTATTGGTGATGGATAAGACAAAAGGACAGGAAGTTAAAGCCGTTCTAGAATTGATGAAAAAAAACTCTGAACATCAAAAGTATTTATGATTATTTTAGCTTTGGATGTGGGAGAAAAACGCATTGGCGTTGCTGTTTGTGATCCGATGGAAATTATTACCATTGGGCTTCCTACGATAGAAAGACAAGATATCGAGTCAGATTTTAAAAGACTTCAGGATATTGTTAAAGATAGAAAGGTAGACTTAATTGTTTTAGGGTTACCCCTTCACATGAAGGGTGAGTTGGGTATTATGGCTCAAAAAATATTAGAATTTAAAGAAATCTTGGAGAAAAATATTCAGCTTCCTGTTGAATGCATGGACGAACGCTTGACAACAGTAGAAGCTCAAAGAGTTCTTTTAGAAGGGGATGTTTCACGAAAAAAAAGAAAAACAAAAATTGATCAAATTGCAGCTCATTTGATTCTTCAAAAGTATTTAGAAAGGAAGCATTTTAAGAATGAATTACCGCGTTAGCAAATTTGATAATGGTTTACGCCTTGTGACTTGCCCAATGACAGATGCCAAAAGCGTTTCGATAGGTGTTTGGGTGGGTGTTGGGGGACGCTATGAGGAAGATACCACCAGTGGAGTTTCTCATTTCCTGGAACACATGCTTTTCAAGGGTACAAAAAAAAGAACGGCAAAGCAAATTTCTCAGGCCATTGAAGGCGTTGGGGGTAACACGAATGCTTTTACGACAGAAGAATGCACCTGTTTTTACGCCAAGGTCACCGATGATCATTTTGATCAAACTTTGGATGTTCTTGCAGATATGTTTAAAAACCCTCTTTTTAAACCTTCAGATATTGAACGTGAACGGGGTGTTATTCTTGAAGAGCTTCGCATGAATGTAGATGTTCCCGCACATCGCGTGTTTGAAATTTTAAGAGAATTGATGTGGGAAAAACATCCTTTGGGTCGTATGTTAATAGGCACAGAAGGAACGATTAAAAATATTAAACGCTCAGATTTAGTGAAATTTAAAGAGCAGAATTATACAGGCCCTAATATTGTTGTTTCAATTGCAGGTTCAATGTCTCAAGCAAAAACCATTTCTCAGGTAGAGAAAAAGTTTTCATTTTTAAAGCCAGCAAAGGGACTCAGTTATTTGCCGGCCGTTGAAAATCAAGTTAAACCGGAAACAAGATTTTTTAAAAAGAAAACAGAGCAAACAAATTTTTGTATTGGTATTCGTGCTTTGGCTCGTAATCATGAAGACCGTTTTGCTTTGCGCGTATTAAATGCCATTTTGGGTGAGAACATGAGTTCTCGTCTCTTTCAAGAAATTCGCGAGAAACAAGGTTTAAGCTATGATATCGGCTCTTCCATTGAAAGATTTTTAGACGCAGGCACTTTAATTATTTCTGGTGGGGTTGATATTAAAAATCTTGAAAAGGCTGTTGAAAGAACATTAAAAGAATTGGGAAAGGTTAAGAAAGGTTCTATTCGCAAAGAAGAACTAAGTATGGCCAAAGAATATTCGATTGGGCAGTTAATTTTGGGTCTTGAAAAATCTTCCAGCCAAATGATTTATTTGGGAGAAAGCGAAATATGTTCAGGGAATATTATGGATATCAAAGAATTAATACGGCGCATCAGGGCCGTAAAGCTAGAGGATGTTGAAAGAGTTGCACAATTTCTTTTTGTGGATAAGAAAATTAATTTGGCTGTTGTAGGCCCTGTAGAGAAGGAAAGAACAATTCAAAATTTATTTAGTATGAACTAGGAGGCTTCTGAAAAAGGCCATTTTCTGCGTTACCCTAAAGGACTGCTTTGCTGCACACTTCGCTTCTTTGTGCGGCGTATAAGAAAACATACGCCTCCGCAGTCGCTCGTATGTGCCTTGAAACTGACTCTTTTTGAATAGCCTAGTCTAAAACATAGTTTTTATAAGAAAGTTAAACCTGACAGAAAAACAATGAAAAGAAAAATTAAAATAGCGCCGTCTATCTTAGCTGGAGATTTTGCTTGTTTGGGAGAAGAAGCTAAGAAAGCTGAAATAGGTGGTGCAGACATTTTGCATGTGGACATTATGGATGGGCATTTTGTTCCTAATCTTACGATTGGACCTCAGTCTGTTCAGGCCATACGTGAGAGCACGAAACTCCCTTTAGATGTTCATTTAATGATTTCTGAGCCAGAAAAATACATCGATGAATTTATTGAAGCAGGTGCTGATCATGTAACGATTCATCTTGAAATAGGCAAAGATTTGAAGTCGATTATTCATCAGATTAAATCAAAGCATAAAGGTTGTGGTATTGCTTTAAAACCTGGAACTGCTTTTGAAGAAGTAAAACCCTATTTGGAAAAAATAGATCTTTTGTTGATTATGACCGTCGAACCAGGTTTTGGAGGACAAAAATTTAGATCAGAGGTGGTATCTAAAATTAGAGAAGCTTATGCTTGGATTAACGAACATCATTACAATATTGATATTCAAGTTGATGGGGGTATTAATCTCAAAACAGTTCCAGAAGTGATTGAGGCAGGAGCCAATGTCTTAGTTGCAGGTTCAGCCATTTATGGAGCTGAAGATATTCATAAAGCTATTTCTGAAATTAGAAAAATTGCTGAATCCCAATAATTACCAAATTTTACTAATGCGTTTACATTTCTTAGGAGTTTGTTCAGGTGTCCGATTCTTCTATTCAAGTCAGTCAAATTAGAAATTTCTGTATTATCGCCCATATTGATCATGGAAAGTCTACGCTTGCCGACCGCTTGCTTGAATTTACCAAAACCATCAGCACGCGCGAAAGTAGAGATCAAATTTTAGACTCTATGGATCTTGAACGGGAGAGAGGAATTACGATTAAAGCTCATCCTGTTCGAATGATTTATCCAGCCTTGGATGGGAAAGAATATATTTTAAATCTTATTGATACGCCTGGACATGTAGATTTTTCCTACGAAGTTTCTAGAAGCTTGGCTGCTT
>JAYRIK010000201.1:0-1584 GCA_041906865.1 Candidatus Auribacterota bacterium | reverse complement strand
TCCAAAAGTTGGAGTGGGGGAATTTGACCGTGAATTCTTAAGAATTCCTCAAGCCTTGCTTTCAACAGCTATTCAATATCATCAAAAATATTTGCCTGTTTATGATAAGACTTCGGGGAAGCTTCTATCCAAATTTGTAGTAGTGATGAATGGTTCTGGTCAAGCCACTGAGACAGTGGTTCGTGGAAATCAACGTGTTTTACGAGCTCGTTTAGCAGATGCAGCTTTCTTTTGGGATCAAGATCAAAAACATAAACTGATCGATCGAGTTGAAGATTTAAAGCATGTTGTGTTTCAAGAAAAATTAGGAACCTATTTTGACAAAAAAGAACGTTTGGTCTTTCTTTCGGACTTTTTATCTCAGTTATTAAAATTAGAAAAATCTTTTGCTGAATCCTTCAAACGTGCGGCTATGCTTTGCAAAGCAGATCTTGTCACGGCCATGGTCGGTGAGTTTCCTGCGCTTCAAGGAATTATGGGTGGAGAATATGCAGCTGTTTCAGGAGAATCAACTGAAATTGCAAATGCCATTCGTGAACAATATCTTCCTTTGTCCGGTTCAGAAGGAGTCTTACCCAAAACTCGACTGGGTGCATTCTTAGCTTTCGTAGATAAATTGGATACGATCATTGTGGCTTTTAAAGCTGGACTCATGCCAACGGGTTCTCAGGATCCTTACGGTCTACGACGTTTAAGCTCAGGTCTTTTAAGAATTCTCTACGAAAATCAGATCTCCCTATCATTAAAAGCACTGATTGAAGAAGGCTTTAAGCTTGAGCCAAAAAAACAAATCCCTATAGAACCTTTGTTGAAGTTTTTTCAAGAACGTCTTGAGAATCTTTTTTTAGGTCAGGGTTTTCATCATGAATTGATTCGAACGGTGATAGATCGTCAGGTTGACAATCCAGCCCGGGCTTATAAAATTGTTCAAGCCCTTCAAGAGATGTTTAACTCTTCTGTATTTTCAGAAGCCATTATTATTATGGAAAGAACTTCCAATATGGTCAAAGGGCAAGCTTCTATAGTCTCCGGAGGACAAGCTCTAGAAAATGCCAAAATCGACGAAACCCTTTTGAAAGAAAAAGAGGAAATAGAGCTTTACAGAGCGTATCAATCTAATTATGATAGCGTCTCAAATTTTGTTCGAGAGGGTCATTTTGCGAGGGGGCTCGAGGCTTATGTCAGTGCTTTTTCCAAACCTCTTCATGTGTTTTTTGACAAAGTTTTGGTGAATGTAAAAGAAGAACCCATAAGACAAAATCGGCTTGTTTTATTAAAAAAGATTCATATGCTTTATGCTCATGATGTTTCAGATCTTTCGAAAGTCAGTCAAAAGTCAAATAAATAGAATCACTCTATTTTGATTACAAGAAAAGGAGACACAAGACGTATGCAGAAAACAACTCAAGATGTGATAGCCAAACCTGTGGCCAAAGCAGTCAAATATGTTTATTTTTTTGGCGGAGGAAAATCCGAAGGTAGTTCTCAAATGAAGCAAGTATTGGGTGGTAAGGGAGCTAATCTTGCGGAAATGACCAATTTAGGTATTCCTGTTCCTCCAGGTTTTACCATTTCAACGGAAGC
>JAYRIK010000200.1:0-8151 GCA_041906865.1 Candidatus Auribacterota bacterium | reverse complement strand
GAAAATTGATCCAAATCTCTAGTGTAGGGTATTGTCGTTTAAAAGAGTTTTTGCTGATCTTTTCTTCAAAAATATTTTTCAAGAAAGAAAAGTGTTTTAAAGCTGATAATTTTCCTAAACGATATTCTAAGCTACTTCTTACAACATTTTGAAGTTCTTCTCTAGAGAGTCTGTTTTGAAAAAGTTGTAATAAATCATTATGTTCTTTCTGTACCTTTGCGGAATCGATCTCTTTTTGTGCAGTATTTAGCCACCATAACTCATTTGTTTTTAATGATTTATCTAAATCCATTTTTTCGAGTAAAGCAATAATCTTTTCCAAAGAAAATTTATTACTGCTCAGTCCTTTTTGAGCTTGATCTAAAAGCAGTAACTTTTTTGAATATGATTTCTTTTTAAGATTTTCTAACCACTGGTTGAAATTTTCTATTTCGTTTTTAAGCTTTTGATAAAGCAATCGTGTTTGTCTGAAGGTCTTAAAATTTTCAAGATAAATTTCAGAATTTTCTACACCTATCAAATCAATTTTACTTTCTAGACCTTCTGAAATCACTGCAAATTCTGCACCTGTTAAATATCCTTGATTCAAAAATTTCCTAGCTACATTTTTACGAATATTCGAATCTGGAAAAGATTGATAGAGAAGCGTTCTTAAAGGACCTTCAGCACCTTCTACAAAAACCTGATCAATTCCTTTTTGATTCAAAGCTAAAATGCTTTGAGCAATTTTTTCTTGAGCTTCAGGTTGGCAATGTAAATCTCGTATTAGAAAAATATTATTCTTCGAATTACTTTGATAGTTTTTACCTTGTATCATTCCAGGCAATGAAAGATCTTTAAAAGAAATTGGCACAGAGGAAGAAAAAGAAGGATTGGCTTCTAATGAAGAAACGACTCCGGCATTTAAAATAAGATTAAAAACCAGAAATGGGACAAGAACCATTTTCAGCCATCGATAGCTTTGTGGGGAACACAAAAATGACATATTTTTAGCCTATTACGTCTTCTCTTGGTTGCGAGTATGCAGATATAGATAATACCAACGGGTTAATATAGCATTTTTATTGAAGATTTTCAAATATGAAGTAAAATAAATTTTATAACATATTCTTTAAGAGCATATTATAAAATAATTAAAAATATTTTCTGATGAGAATTTGAAGCTTTTTCTTGGTCAATGAAGGAATTTTATCAGAAGAGGTAATCATTGCGGATTTAAGAGCTTGTCGGCAGCCGGACTGACATTTTTTGGGTAAAACTTGAATTAATCGTGCAATGACATTTTGAGCTTTTTGGGCATTGGTTTTCAGATTTTCAATTACAGTTTCGACTGTGACATCTTCACCAGATAAATGCCAACAATCATAGTCTGTGACCATGGATAACGTCGCATAACAGATTTCTGCTTCACGGGCGAGTTTTGCTTCTATTAAATTCGTCATTCCAATAATATCCAGCCCCCAACTTCGATAAAGCCCAGACTCTGCTCGAGTCGAAAAAGCAGGTCCTTCCATATTAAGATAAGTTCCGCGCGGATGAACCCTTGAACCCTCATTTTGACAAACTTGAATCAAAATTTTTCTCAAATCTTCACAAAAAGGATCCGCAAATGAAATGTGTGCTGCCAAACCTTCTCCAAAGAAAGTACTTTTGCGCTGCGTTGTTCGATCTACAAACTGATCCGGCACTACAAAATCAAGAGGCTGAATATCCTCCTTAAGACTCCCCACCGCGCTGGCGGATATAATCCAAGTCACTCCTAATTTTTTCATGCCATAAATATTGGCCTGATAATTAATTTCAGAAGGAAGCAAGGTATGCCCTCGTCCATGCCGAGCCAAGAAAATGACTTCAGTCCCTTCCAACTTTCCTAAAAGATATTCATCTGAAGGATTACCAAATGGGGTTTCAACCTTTTCCCATTTTTTATTTTTGAGACCTTTCATCTCGTAAAATCCGCTACCACCGATAATTCCTAACTTTTCACGCATTTCTAATCCTCTTTTTTCTTGGGAATAAAACTTAAAATTATTTTCAGCACTTTTTTTGTATTCTCCGTCACCTTAAAATCTTCAGAAATTCGATATCCCCCAACCCAAAAAATCTTTCCCTCGGAGACAAACAAAGGTATACGGTCTCGCCAACTTAATGGAATTTTTTCATCAATCAAAAGTTCTTTAACTTTTTTAAAACCATTCAAACCCATCGGATGATATCGATCCATTTCTTTTCTAGAACGAATTAAGATCTCATTATCCATTTTATCTGCAGAAAAATATTCTGTCCATGTCACAGACTGCCCTTGATCTATGAACAATAAGGACTTTCTCAAAGTTTGTGATTTCTTCCTAAAATTAAATGGTTTCTGGACCCATTCTAGTGAAATCTGAACATCCAACATTGGCAAGCTCAATGTCTTCTGCGAAGGAATCTTCAAAAGAGTATGGATTTTCTTCAAAGAAGTTTTTTTCTTGATAGCTTTTATCCCGTCATGTTCAATTAAGAATTGAACTCCTCCTGGCAAAATAATTTTTCGTCCCAATTGAGATCTTTGAATAAGAGATAAAACTCTTTCTGTGTTTTCAAAAGACAGCGTCGATCCATCCATAAGCGCATTAAATATTTTTCGGACCAAATATCTTTGAAGGGACAATTCTAATTTTAAAAAAAGATTTTTTGAAACACGAAACCCTTCTTCTGTTTCAACAACCATTTTTTGAAAAAGTTTGTTTGTCTGAGTTTCAAAATATGATTCGTCAGCTTTTAAAATCTCTGACAAACGACATAACTCCTCAGTAATGCTAGGATTAAACTCTTTTTTCAAAAGAGGAATGAGCACTTTTCGAATACGATTTCGTGTAAAAGCTAAATCTTTATTAGAAGCATCTTCTCTCCATAAAATATGAGTGTGTTTCAAATATTTCTTGAGATCTGTTTTTTCTACACTTAAAAGAGGGCGAATCAATGTCACTTGTCCTAATGCCCTTTTTTCTCTCATTCCCCCTAGTCCACCCGTCCCTGTTCCCCTTAAAAGGCGCATCAAAATAGTTTCAGCTTGATCCTCTTTGGTATGTGCTACACACACTTTGTTTGCCTGCCACTGCAAAGCGACACGTTCAAAAAAGTCATACCGTAAATTACGAGCAGCTTCTTCAATGGAAAGTTTATTTTGCTTGGAAAAATTTTTTACATTTTTGGATTCCAAAACAAAGGGGAGAGATAGTTTTTGAGCAACTTTTTTAACAAACTGTGCATCCAAAGCTGAATTGGCCCTTAACTGATGATCAAAATGGGCAACCATCAATTTGATCTTGAGCTTATCTTGAAGCTCATTCAGAAGATGAAGCATTGCAATAGAATCAGCGCCGCCCGAAACAGCACAGACAATCGTTTCTCCTGGCAAAATTAATTTTTGCTCCAAAATTTTTTGATAAATTAAAAGTGCAAGTTTTGTCATATTAAATAATCGTATCTCGTATTGCGTGAAGCGTGAAGCGTTAAAAACAATAAAATGACTTATATTTAAAAAACGAGACAAAATTTTTTAGTTCTCGATAGGGGATACCATTCACAAATGACGAGCCCTCGTTTTCAAGTCCCTTTTCATCTTGCTATGAATGCCTAATCTGACTATACTGATCAAAATTTCTCAAGGTCTATCATCTCATGAGCAAAGTCAAATCGATGTTGCGGATTCAGCAGATAGAAGAAGCCCTTCGTAAAGAAGCTATCGAGGGACATCTTGAGCTTATTCAAGAACTCGCCAACAATCGAATGGGAATTCCCACTGAATTAATCAGGGCTTATGATCGTGCTAAAAAGCGTTACCCCAATGCCATCGTGAGACTTGATAATGGTAGTTGTCAAGGTTGCCATATGGCCGCTTCCACAGGCGTTGCTTTAATTGCCAAGGCGGGTAAGTCAGTCCATATCTGCGAATACTGCAGCCGCTTGGTTTATTGTGATACGCCTCCACCCGCCCCCCAGCCTTCAGAAGAACTCCAGAAAAATTAAATAACTGTAGATTTCTCAAAAGAAAAGAGTATTATACTTTCGTTTTAATTTTAAACTGCGGGGTAGAGCAGCCTGGTAGCTCGTCGGGCTCAAGGTGCAATATCCAAGTGAATACAAAGCTGGTAGGAGACATTGCAGAACAAGCAGCCATACTTCAAGCATTGAAGCTTGGTTGGGGAGTTCTTCGACCGATTGGCGATTGTCTACCGTATGATTTGGTTTTTGATGTAGGTGGTTCCTTAATCAAAGTCCAAATAAAGTCAGCATGGTTTGATAAACCATCTGGCAATGATGTGGTAGATAATCGAAGAACCAAAACGAATCGTCGTTTGATGGTACGACAGTTTTACAGTCCATCTGACTTTGATTTTGCCTTGGTTTATTTAGATCGTTTAGGAATTTTCTATGTCTTCCCGGTAGAAGTGTTCATCGACTATGGAAGTGAGATACACATGGTCGAGACCATAAAAAGGCAACGTAAACCACGTTCTTATGAATATCGCGAGGCCTGGTCATTGATATTGCAATGGGCTGCACGAAAGGAAACTTTCGTGCGATCTCCCGTCAAAGTCGGTGAAACCTTTACTGGTAATACCGAGCCAAGCTCCAATGTTGCATCGGAGAAGGTGTAGAGACTAGACGGCGGGTACCTTCCTTCTTTCACATTATGAAAGAAAAAGGTAAAGGTATAGTCCAGACCACAAATTCTTTAGGATATATTCCTAAAGAAGCAGTGAAAACTGAAGTGGGATGCATAACCCGAAGGTCGTTGGTTCAAATCCAACCCCCGCTACCATTACGATAGTGCTTAGAGCTAAGTGTTGAGTGTTTAGTGTAAAAAGATGTTATTATAATCTTATTCGCTACGCACTTTGCACTATGCACTAAGCACTATTTTTATGCCAGGGTAGCTCAGAGGTAGAGCGGGGCTCTCATAAGGCCTAGGTCGTGGGTTCGATTCCCCCCTCTGGCAGATTTTCCTTCCATAATACTCAAACACAACTCCAGAACATTTTATCTTCACTTTACTCTGAAAACTCATGAGGGAAATCTCTGTGCAAGGGAGAGGTTCCTTTGACACAGAAGAAAAAAAGTTAAAGTACATCCCTCTAGAAATACAAATACTCACGCCCCTGCCTTACTAAATCCTGTTGCCTTCCACTCCCCATTTACATTCTGCACTTTGACCCATACCGTTTGATCAGATCGTCCGAAAGGAATACCCAAGGTAATCGTATAAGTTGGAGAAGCTTCAAGATCCTTGGCAAGAATTCCCTTTGCTACATATCGATCTACCTCGAATAAATCTTTTGAGTGATTTTTTAACTCCTTTTTTGCTACTTCCACAATTTTCTTCTTAAAATCCAAGCTTTCTTGTGTATCAGCAAAGAAAATAGCTTCATATTGCGTTTTTTCTATTTTTGTTTTAGTAGATGGATATGGGTTTAAAGCAACAAAAAATACTTGATAGTGATCGATCGAAAGAAAATTTCCTAAACCCAAACTTTTTGCTTCCTCAGGGGCTCTAAAAATATTTGAACTACTACCAGCAAGGCACAATTCTCTTTTTTCTGTCATTCCATTACAAGTCACTTCCACCAAAATTTTTGCCCAACCTGCCCTTGCACATTCAACATCTTCAGGACAACGTCCCTCTTCTAAAACGTCAATCAATCGAATTTTTATCAAAGGGATTTGAGGAAAGGACCTCTCTTCTTTCATTTTTACATAAAGAGGTTGAAGATTGATGTACTCCGTAGAATAATTTAAAAACTGATTCATTTGCGTTTCTTGCTTTTGACTTACTATAGGATCTTTATTTTCAGAATCACTCCAGCCTTTTTGAAAAAAAGATAAAATAAAAACAATAATTACAATTCTAGAGACAGACTTTAAATCTGATTTAAACATTGTATTTTCTCCTTCCTATTTTTACATTCTGAGAACTACAATACTACGAAATACGGCAGTTAAAACTTCGTAAACCTTGTCCGTAAAGCAACTTTCAGGTATTGCCAGGTATGATTAAAAACATGCGTCTTAGTGGGACCTCCCAACCTCTGAGAATAAAGCACTGGGATTTCAATCTCTGCAATTCCTCTTTGCTTAAGCGCATAATGAAATCTAATTCCAAAATCTCCATGGCCTGTAAAAATTTTATCGAGCGGAAGAGTATTCAAACATTCTTTTTTAGCCAGAATAAATCCACTTAAAACATCTGTAACTCGAAGGCCTAATATTTTTCTGAATAAAATATTAAGAAAGCGACTTCCAAAATATCTTAAGCCCCCCTTTTTCATTCCACCCCCTCTTAAAAATCTAGACCCATTGATAACATCAGCAAGATCTCGACTTGTGAGAAAACGAGGAATATCTGCAGGGGTATGTTTAAAATCAGAATCCATGATTAAAACCCAATCTTTAGTTGCTCTTTGAATTCCATCATGGACAGACCCACCTAAACTTCTGGGAGCATTTCTTGAAATGATTTTTACATTGGGATGATCGGCAAATACTTTTTGAATGACCTGGGCGGTTCCATCTGTGCTTGAATCATCTACCACACAGATTTCAAAATCTATTTTTATATTTGAAAGAATTTCTAAGATTTTTTGCACCAAGCGACAAATGACCTGTTTTTCGTTATAGGTAGGTAAGATAACTGAAACAGATTCTTTCATGGGCTGTTTAAATTCTAGTTTTCCAATATTTAATTAAAAAGGTAGAGGATTTTAACTTAAAAAACCAAAGAGTTCCATAAAATTGCCCGTTTATTCCAAGAATGATCATGTGCAAAAAAGTGTGTTTTTTAAATACAGAGGAAATAAACCCCTATAAAAAAAAGAGGACCCACTGAGGGTCCTCTTTTTGCAAATCATGATAAAAAAGGAGAATTAAAGCGCTTTATCTCCTCTTTCTCCTGTTCGAATACGAATCGTATCCTGAATAGGAAGAACAAAGATTTTACCATCTCCAATTTTTCCCGTTTTTGCTGTTTGTGAAATGACCTCGACTACTTTTTCGACAAGATCATCACTCACGGCAACTTCAATTTCAACCTTTGGAATAAAAGAAAGTTCATATTCGCTACCTCTATAAAGCTCTTTATGTCCTTTCTGTCTTCCAAAACCTTTTGCTTCAATCACTGTCATCCCCTGAATGCCAACACTGTGAAGCGCATCTTTAACTTCATTTAACTTAAACGGTTGAACAATTGCTTTAATTAATTTCATAATGTGTCTCCTGTCGTTAACTTTACTCTAAAGTAGCATAACCAACTTCTCCATGTTCTGCCAAATCCAAACCTTGACGTTCCACTTCTGGAGTTGGTCTTAAGCCAATAAGAGCCTTCACAACATACGCAATAACCGTTGTCCCCACAATGGCTAGAACAATCGTCAATCCCATTGCTTTCAATTGTTCAATCCACAATGTCTTTCCTACAACATCTTTCAAATTTGTAAGAAGATTGGGGTTTGCATTTACATCTGCAAAAACACCTGTTAAGAAAGCACCCAAAGTCCCTCCGATAGCATGAACACCAAAGGTATCCAAAGCATCATCGTAACCAATCCAGTGCTTTAATTTATAGCAAGCAAAGAAAGGAATCAAACCAGCAAGAACACCGATAATTATTGCTGAAGAAGCGCTGACAAAACCGCAAGCAGGTGTAACAACAACCAAACCGGCTACTGCACCTGAACAAAATCCAAGCACGCTGGGTTTGCCCTTCAAAATATATTCAGCCAACGCCCATGAGAAAGAAGCAACAGCTGCTGCGAGGGTTGTTGTCATGAAAGCATTCGCAGCAACACCATCTGCTGCCACTGCACTTCCAGCATTAAATCCATACCAACCCACCCAAAGCATTCCTGTTCCAACCATACATAGAACCATGCTATGAGGAGCCATATTTTCTTTACCAAAACCCAACCGTTTGCCCAAAATCATACATAAAACTAGAGCAGACCATCCAGAAGACATATGAACGACCGTTCCTCCTGCAAAATCAATGGCTTTAATCTTTGCTGCAGAATTCCATACGCCGTTCATCATACCGTCAATTCCCCAAACCATATGAGCCAATGGGAAGTAAATGACGAACATCCACAAGACCATAAAAACCATCAAAGCGCT
>JAYRIK010000199.1:0-21272 GCA_041906865.1 Candidatus Auribacterota bacterium | reverse complement strand
TGCTAGCAATCGATATTTTTAATCTGCTCATTTTGACGACAATTTTTTTTGTGAAAAAATTTCCTTTTAGTTTGCACGATTGGTTGAAAAGAAAAGAAGTATTGGAAATGAGTCAGATGTCCATGCAAGATAAACATCATAAAAAGAAAAAGCGTTGAACTCTATCCTACAAGTTCAATATTTTTAACCACCGGAAACAGCTTGAACAAGTTCTAAAGAATCCCCATCTGAAAGAATGATCTGTGCATATTCTTTTTTGGTAAGCGCTTTATGATTGAGTTCAGCAACAACCCATTTGGAATCTAGGCCTAATTGTTGAATAAGAGCGTCGATAGTCTGTCCTTCTTTGATTTTCATTTTCTCCCCATTAACAGAGATTTCAGGCATTGAGTGTTGCCTCCCAATCTTTCCAGACGGGTTCATAACCTGATTTATAAATCACTTGAGCAATTTCTTCAGGGGTTCTTTTGTCTTCGATTTGAAATTGTTCTTCAGCTCCATTGGGGTTTTCATAACCCCCCGGTTCTGTTCGGGAACCTGCACTCATTTGCGTAATTCCAAGATGCATGAGTCCATCACGTAATGCTGGTTCTTCACGTGTCGAAAGAACTAAGCCAATGTCTGGGAATGTCAATCGAAGGGCACAAATCAATTGTGTGAATTCTTTATCTGAAATGGAATGTTTTGGAGAAAATTCTCCAGCCGCTTCTCGAATTCGAGGAAGACTGATGGTGAGCATGGCTCTCCAGCAATTCTTAAGTAAATATTGTGCGTGGGCAGCCAAACAAAGCGCATCTTTTCTCCAATCAGATAATCCTAAAAGGATTCCAATGCCAATGCGTTTCATTCCTGCAGCTGCCGCTCTTTCGGGGGTTTCAAGACGCCATTCATAATTTTTCTTTTTACCAGCGAGATGAACTTCAGCGTATTCTTGTTTTTGATAAGTTTCTTGATAGACGACAAGTCCTTCAGCTCCAGATTCTACCCACATTTTGTAAATAGCTTCGGTTTGAGGGGCCAGTTCTAATGAAATAGAAGGGATTTCTTTGTGCAAAATTTGAATCACTTGAGCCACATATTCAGGTGGTGTGTGACGGGGATGTTCTCCTGAAACAAGTAGCAAATGACGGAAACCTTTTTTAAAAAGAATGCGTGCTTCCATTAAAACTTGTTGAGGGCTTAACGTGAGACGAGCGATTTTGTTTTCTCGGCTGAAACCACAGTAAGTACAAGTATCCACACATTCATTTGAAAGATAAAGAGGAGCATAAAGTTGAATCACTCGCCCGAATCGTTGAAGTGTAAGTTGATGAGAAGCTTGAGCCATCTTTTCTAGATGAGAAGAAGCTTCGGGAGAAATTAAAACTGAAAAGTCTTCTAAATTTCTTTGTGATTTTTGAAGACTATGATAAACAGATTCAGGGGTAGCAGATAAAGAGCGTTCTTGGAGAAGCGAAAAGGGGATGCGTTCGAGTTCTTGGGCAAAGCTCATGATTATACTCTTTCAAGAAATCCTGTCAGGGGGCTCGAAGCTTGAGCAGTCGTTTGAGTCAATGCAAGTCCTGATTCATAAGCCAGACGGCCCGCTTCAACTCCGAGTTTAAAAGCTTTTGCCATTTGAATAGGATCATGAGCTGTTGCAATGGCGGTATTAATCAAAACTGCATCTGCTCCCATTTCCATGGCTTCCGCTGCATCTGAAGGAGAACCTAACCCTGCGTCAACAACGACAGGAATTTTGGCTTGTTCAATGATAATCTGAATAGATTCTTTGGTTCGAATTCCTTGATTGGAACCAATGGGAGATCCCAAGGGCATGACAGTTGCAGTTCCAACTTCTTCCAATCTTTTAGCCAGAATGGGATCTGCATTAATATAAGGAAGAACAATAAATCCTTCTTTGACTAAAATTTCAGCGGCCTTAAGCGTTTCAATAGGATCCGGTAAAAGGTAGCGAAGATCAGGAGTGACTTCGAGTTTAATCCAGTTTGAAATTTCTGCGGTGCGGGCCAGACGCGCAAGGCGAATGGCTTCTTCGGCTGTTTGTGCCCCTGAAGTATTCGGTAGAAGAATATATTTTTTTGAATCAATAAAATCTAAAATGTTTTCATGAGGTTTGGTTAAATCGACACGACGAAGTGCAACGGTTACAAGTTCGGTTCCGGAAGCTTCTAAGGCTTCAGACATGATTTTTCCAGAAGCAAATTTTCCAGTCCCAAGTAAAAGTCTGGATTCAAAAGTTTTTCCTGCAATGGTTAAAAGATGTTCAGAGCTCATGAAGTCTATCCTTTGAAAGGCTTAATATACGCTTGAGTACAGGCATTGTCAATGTTGACAGGAAGAAGGAAGGATTGGCTTATCAAAGTATGTTCTTTCATCGATACGGGTGATCCCACCACCTTCGTGTTTGCCAGAGGCAAACCTCCTTGAGAGGTGTTCGCTTCGCGAACCCAAGAAGGTGGTTGGGAGTGGGGGCCCCACCGTGCACAACTTTTGCTGAGCACGGTGGAGCTGACAAACGGAAGGCCCCCCACTTTTTTGAAGAATATACTTTGATAAAAGAATTGAGAAAATAATTAAACAGAGACGCTTAAAGCTTTTTCGAACTCAGAGCGGACGGTATTAGTTAATCGATCAAACTCATTCATTTGAAAAGTAGAGGTATCAATAGGAGGGAGCACTTTCAAAGCCCCATTAACTCTGGCGCTGAAAATCCAGTCTCCTTTAGGGATAGCATCTCTTGTTCCTGTGATGACGATAGGGAGAATAGGTCTTTTCTCTTTGAGCGCCAGTTTGAAAGCCCCGTACTGGAAGGGATTCATCGCATCGGTATGACTTCTTGTGCCTTCTGGAAAGAAGAGAACAGACATACCTGCTCTGAGATATTCGGCTGCTTGGCGATAAGTTTTTTTGATGCTTCCATAATCGCCTCGTTCGAGTTCAATATGCTTAATGAGTTTAAGACACCATCCAATAAGAGGGATTTTAAAAAGATCACTTTTGGCAACCCATTTAAATTGCATTTTTATTTTATAAAGAACAATGATGTCAGCCAAACTTTGATGGTTTGCTACAACGACATAAGTCTCTTTGTGGTTAATATTCTCAAGCCCCGTTACTTTTAATTTCCAATAAGGATTTAATCTGACAATGGTGCTGGCCCACCAATAGCATTGCCGATGTGTCACTTTTTTTTGTTTGTCAAAGGGGTATAAAAGAATGGTTAAAAAAAGTACAACAAGGAACAAAATGAAGGTGGTAAGAACAAAAAGGAACCAAATAACAAGAGATAAAAGGCCCTCTTTGAATCTAAGTTTTCTTTTTGCTTTTATTTCAGTAGACATAACGTTTCTTTTTCTGACCTGTTAAGAAAATTCTTGCTAAGAATATATACTTTTCTTGTAAAAGAAGAGTATAATTATTTCATATGTTCTCCTTATTGAACTTTCAGTTCATGCAGTTTAAGGGGCTTTGTAAATCAGGGGAAATCTTCCCATCTTATCTTTTTTCTTCTTCTTGTGCTTTCCATAGTGATCTCAATTCCAAATCGGGAGGTAGATTATGAAACGGTTGAGCGCTAATTCCATTTTTAAATTTTGTTTGATAGGGATGTTTATTTTAACCCAAGCTTATGCAGATAATTCATCAAACCCATCTGCAAATTCCAGAGTTAGAAATCCAAGAATTGCTTCTGCTCAAATTTCTCCTGTTCTTTTAAAACTAGATTCAGACGCCCTAATTATGAAAAAAATGGGGACTCAAAATATATTGGCCAAGGGATCTTTGTCTGAAATGGGGAGTAAAATGGTGATGGTGGGTAAAAATAAAACCATGAGTTTGGCCAATGTGGTTCAAAAAACATTTATAGAACAAGATACTCTTCAGAATGAACTTCGAAGTACAGGTGTTTCAGGTGCAGCTTTGGTACAAGCGCCTGAAGTGATGAGTGAAGTTTTTGAATTTCAGAATTCTTTTGCTGTGGTGAAAAGTACAAGCTTCACAGTATCCCAGCCTGAGCGGTTGGCACAATCATCTCCTATTTTCAGGAATTATAAGGGATCTAAGAGAGTAAATTTTCGAATCAATGTTTCATCTTTAGATTCGAAAAAGTTACAAGGCTTTCGTGCCTTTATGCAAAATGAATTACCTCAACTTCCCGATAATGATCCTTTGAAAATAGCCGCTGCACAGGGAGAAGATGCGGTGCTTCAAGCGGTTGCTGATGGAAAAGGGAAATATGAAATTATTGATACGCTGGTGGTTCCCAAAGCTATTTTCCCTGAAGTGAATGGCAAAGTTCAATTTCCTTTTCCGACCAAGCATTTACAATCCATGTCTTCTGAAGATTTAGATCAGGGGGTTGAGGAGCGTGTGGTTGTAGAAAAACCAAGTATTCATGAAAGCGGCAAGGCTAATTTTCATACAGAGTTTATGTCTGGTTTTACTAAAGGAAATGCGTGGGAATGGGAACGTCGATGGAATTTTCCTTCGGGGTTTTTCAGAATTACTTTGGGAGCGAGTTATGGTCTGGGCTTAAGGATTCCCATTGATTTAAAAGGAGAAGTTTCTCCTACTGAAATTTTAACAAAAGATGTAGAGGATAAGCCGGGAGTTGTGAATACGAAAATGGAAGTGGATACTCAGGATGCAGATGCAGATTTTTACCGTCGAGTGGGGCTTCCTCAAAATCTTGTCTTTGAAGGCAAAGAAGCTGTATTTGAAGCCAAATTTGGTTATGGTTATAAGCTTCGTGCACTTTGGAGCGATGATTTTCCTCATAAAGAATTTAGTTATACTGGAATTGATGAAAGTCAAAATTTTAAACCTCCGTTAGGTCATAGCAATGATGGTCCTATTATTCCGATTCCACCCGAAGCCACACAGACTCGATTTAATTTTGGGGTATTAGATGGTTTTGCGCAAATTGGGATTCGAATTACCGGGGATGGAACTGTTTCTTTAGATTTTCAACCTTATTTGGGTTCTCAAGGACTCAAGAAAGAAGAAATTAAATTTAAAAACACAAGTCCTAACCCACAAAAAATAGATCTTCCTGCGATTTCTGGAAATGGAGATAAATTGGAGAAACCTTTTGGTTTTACCGTGGGTAATCCTCGCTATAAAATAGATCTGAGATTGGTTCCTGTCGTTTGTTTTGATTTGACGATTGGAGTAGATTGGTTAAGCAAGCATTTTAGTACTGACTGGATTGATCTCAATGCTTTGAGCTTGGATATTGGGAGTATTTCTTTCAGCCGACATGCTGGGACACGCAAAAATTATAAATTTTCAGATGGGAAAAAGAAGTTTGAGAAAATCGGTAGTAATTACACAGAAGATGTTAAAGATGGAGATATTGTCGGTGTTCAGTCTGTTCAAAGCGGGAGATTTGTAAGAGGAGGACTTCCTGATTCGATTGAATGTGGTTTGGGTGCAACCAGTCCCCATTGTCATCTTTGGGAGGCTTTCAAATTTCATGATTTAGGAGATGGGAAAGTAGCGCTTCAATTGATTAAAAATGGCCAATATGTACGCGCAGGTCTGGGTGAGAAAAAGTTTCTTGCGGCGATTAGCCCTCATAAACAAAGTTGGGAAACTTTTAAAATGGTTAAATTAGGGGATGGAAAGGTTGCATTTCAAGCGATTAATAGTGGAAAATATGTTCGTGCAAATGCTGCAGAGGGTGATCGCTTGACTTCCGATAGTGCAAGAGCGGGTGCTTCTGAGGCTTTTAGGTTTTGGCCAGCTTGGGAAGTGGTGAACGAATTACCGGTTACTGCCAAAAAGGATGC
Organism: Candidatus Auribacterota bacterium; assembly: GCA_041906865.1. Classification (GTDB taxonomy): domain Bacteria; phylum Auribacterota; class JACPWU01; order JACPWU01; family JACPWU01; genus CAZXEQ01. The sequence continues at coordinate 15,480 of JAYRIK010000199.1, read as the reverse complement.
AGTAGGAATTGAGTGTATTAAAAATGGGAAATATGTCCGAGCAGGCATGGATGAGAAATCTCGACTTGCTGCAGCGAGTCCACATGTTCAACTTTGGGAAGCGTTTAGACTCAAAGATTTAGGGGATCAAAAGATTGCTTTGCAATCTATGAAGAGTAACAAGTATGTGAGTATCTCTTATAATATCCCTCGTATGGATGTGATGGCTCTTAGTACCGATATAGGGCCAGAGGAAACTTTTAAGAAAGTAGATTTGCGTGATCATGGGAAAGTGGCACTTCATTCGGGAGTTTTGGGAAAATATGTTCGTGCAGGGCTAGGACAAGAATGTTTTTTAGGAGCAGGTAGTACTTCTCCCGGTGAGTGGGAAACATTTCGTTTTCATAGAATTCCTCAGGCAGAGACGACAGCTCGTTCTCAATGGCAAAGTCAACCTCGTCATGAGAATGCTCAAGAAACTACGGAAGAGCCTCAATCAGAGGATCAGGAACAGGCTTCTTCAGAAGAGAATTCTAATGATAATGATTCTTCACAAAATGAAGAACAGGCTCCTCCTCGTGCCCAGAGTGCGAATGACAATGCTCCTTCAGAAAACTCTGCAGAAAATAATCCTGTCGATTGGAATTCCATTTCGAAAGGTATATCAGACTTAAATCCAAATAGAGGGAATACGCAAGCTTCTGATGAGGATTCTGATTCAGGACAAAACTCAAATCCTTCTATAAATACACCCAAACCAGGCTCATCGTCTGGGAATAAGCCTAGTACGGGGGATAATCTCCCTACGAGTCCTAATCGCAAACCGTTTCCTTCAACAGGTGCAAAACCAGGTGGGAGTAAGCCTCCGATTGTTTTAAAGCCAGGGAAGGTGAATACAAAACCAAATGTGTCTTATCCTGTGACGAGAAGACCTGCTTCTATAAAACCAATAATGCTCAAACCCTCAAGAACATTGAATAACAAATCGAGTCTTAATCTTGAGGGAATGAATTCAGGGCAAACAAGTTCTACTTCTTCTCAGTCAAAGAATAAAACCATGCTTTATTCGAAGAAAAATTTGACGAATAAAGAGTCCAATTTCCCATTGTTCAATACAGGTTCATCGAATTCTGAGTCATAAAATTATAAAGAAGAAGGATTTATTTTTTGGACACGCTCAGTTCCCCCACCGATGGAACTTCGCTCGGTGATTCGGCTTATTCCCCGATGTTCATCGGGACCATGGTCATACGCCTCATCAATGGTCCTTAAAAAATAAATCCTTCTTGTTGATTATTTCTCTTTAATAGAGCTGAATAATTTCTTTCCCACAAAGAAGGGGCCCATGGATTCAATGTATTTAGCTGTTTGCTGAGTTTTTCTCATTTCTTGAATGAGTTTGGAAAGAGGATGGAGTTCGCGTCCCATTAAACCAATAACAAATTCATTGTTGCTCATATCAAGTCCATGACAGACCAGTCGAACATCATGTGCAAAGTCCGCCGCTCCAAAATTCATGCCGAGTTTTGCATGTTCCATTAAAATTCCCCGTTGTTCGTCTTTTGAAAGAAGTTCAAATTCTGCTTTTCTTTTGAGAGGGTACCAAATTGCCCAAGATGAGGAAGGATTAGAAAGATTACGTCGAGGTTTATGTAAAAGCCAATCTTCTAAATTTTGTTCATGTCCACTGGAATAAGTTCGTCCGAACATGGTGAGTTCTGGACGAGCTTCAAAATTAATAAAAGGTTCAGACAGGAGTAAGGCTCTCAGCTCTTCGGCAAATAGAGTTGGATTTTCACTTAAAGCTACAAGTCCAATTCCTCGGGCATCATTGATATCCGCATAAAGAACGCATTCAAATTTAACTTTCTTTAGGGCTTCGATGATTTCTTGTGTTTGAAGACATTCTGTAAAAGCTAGAAATTGAATAAAAAGTCTTTGATCTAAAACTTGAGGAACTCCATCTTTGGGTGCTCCAAATTCACGTATTTCTGGCAGTTCCATAGGAGGCCTGGATGTTGGATGAGAATGTGTTTTGGCTTCATTCATAGGAAACGGAATTTATCACTCTTAGGATTGAAATACAACAAATATTGAGAATTTTGAAAAGGGGTTGAAGAACAAATTTTTTAACGAAAGAATCTTTTTCTTCCGCCGCCGCCACGACGTTTATGACTTGAGAAAACAACTTTTGCAGTTGTTTCTTCGAAGCGTTCTGGAGGCATTTCGGGGTGTTCAGAAATGGGAAGAGCTGTTCTCATAACTTTTTCAATATCTTTAACTTCTCTTTTTTGATCTGGGGTTGCAAATGAAATGGCATGACCTGGTTTTCCAGCACGTCCTGTTCGACCAATACGATGAACATAATTTTCTGAATCATCGGGGAGGTCATAGTTAACAACCACTTCAATGCCGGACACATCAATACCTCGAGCAGCAATATCGGTTGCGACAAGAATACGATATTTCCCAGAGCGAAATCCTTCTAAGGCTTCACGTCTCTGTGAAAGGGATCGATCCGAATGTATTTCATTTACACGATGACCTAATTGTCTGATAAATCTTGATATCTTTTGAGCTCCAATTTTTGTTCTTACGAAAAGTAGGACTGTCCCAGCGTATTGAGTTAGAATTTTTTCAAGAATGGTTTTCTTCGCCTCTTTACTTACAACGAATAATTCTTGCGTCACTCGATCTGCGATCATTCCAGATTTTGCAATTTCTACAGGGATTGGCAATTTCATATGACTTGCGGCCAATGTCATCACTTGGGGTGGCATGGTTGCCGAAAAAAACATGGTTTGACGATCCCGTGGCATGGCGCGAAGAATGACTTGAATTTGTGGAGCAAAACCCATGTCAAGCATTCGATCTGCTTCATCCAAAACCAATATCGAAACATCTTTTAAAGACACATACCCTTGCTGCATATGGTCGATCAAACGCCCTGGGGTTGCCAGAAGAATAGAAGGGTGTTGACGAAGAGATTGGATTTGCTCATGCATCGAAGCCCCTCCAATCAAAACCGACATTTTTATTTTTGGATTTAAAGAATGAAGACTTTTATGAATTTGAAGAGCCAACTCTCGTGTGGGTACAAGGGCCAATCCACGCCCTCCCTTTTGAGCAAGGCGTTGCATCATAGGAATACCAAACGCAAAAGTTTTCCCAGTTCCCGTTTGTGCAATACCAATGACATCTTTACCTTCAATGCCTAAAGGAATTGCTTTTTGTTGAATAGGCGTGGGGGTATGAAACTTCATTTTTTCTAAAGCATCAAGAAATTGAGGTGCAATCCCTAAACCGTAAAACCCATTATTGGGGGGAGTTATCTGTGTCATATTTATGTAATATAGCATAAGTTTCTTTAAAAAGCGAACGGAATCTTGAAATTTGATTTTGTAGAGGTTTTTATCTCGAGAAAGAACTTTTCGATTTTGGCTTAAACTGATAATCTAATCTGGAATTTATGTAATCTATAATGAACAAGATAGCCCACGCTTTTTAAAATCATATAATATCAACATGACAATTCTTTTTGGCTTTGCTGCTTTTTCATCAATATTTTTAGGTGGGTTACTTGCTCTAAAATTTAGAGATAAACTCCATTTATTCATAGGTTTCAGCGCAGGAGCTGTCATAGGTCTTGTCTTTTTTGATTTACTACCAGAGGCCATCAAACTTGGAAGTCCGTTTTATCCGATATCCTTTCTTACTCTCATGAGTAGCATTGGTTTTATAATTTATATGTTTTTAGATCGCATGGCTCTTTTGCATTCTCATGTGGACGAAGTATGCCAAAACCCAGGACATGGACGTGTAAGGGGATTTCTTGGCGCCGGGAGTTTATCCTTGCACAGTTTTTTAGATGGGGTAGCTATTGGCTTGGCGTTTCATGTATCTACAAATGTTGGAATTGTGGTCACAGCTGCAATTATTGTGCATGGCTTTTCAGATGGGATTAATACGGTGAGTATTATTCTCAAAAATGGAGGAGAAAAACGCTTAGCGTTTCGCTGGCTTTTGACGGATGCTGTTGCCCCTGTCTTAGGTTTGCTTACAACATTCTTTTTCACAATACCAGAAAAGTTTTTAGGATTGATGTTGGCAATTCTTTCTGGATTTTTTCTTTACATTGGAGCCAGTGACCTTTTGCCCGAAAGTCATCACGCTCATCCTACCAAATGGACAACATTTACTACTCTTTTAGGAATTGTGGTTATTTATATTGTTGTATGGATTGCAGGGGTATAGATTGTTTTTGAACCCTTCTCTTGAAATTAGATTCTTCTAATTTAATTTTAACTTTCGGCTAACAGCCTTTCTGATAGATTAGTGTGCCGAACAATTAAGGTTCAATATTATAATTATAACTTAAAGAAAGCTTTATTATGGACTTCTTAAAAGAAGTTTTAAAAACAGAAGTGTGGGGAAATACAATACAAACGTATTTCATTGCAACCTTCTTTTTTATAGGAACTTTGATTGTTTTACGTTTGATCGATCGTTATATCATTAAAAAGTTAAAGATTTGGTTAGAAAAAAAATCTTATCCTAAAATTTCTATTATTCTTAGTTCAATTCAAGAAGTGGTTACTCCCTTTACATACATTACAGCTTTTTATCTGGCAACGCTTCAACTGCATTTTAGTAGAAGATTTGAAAAAGTTATTCATTTTGTTGTGGTCGTTGTTTTAATTGTTCAATTAACTAAATTGCTTTTGCAAGTGGGTCTTTATTTTTTTGAAAGAAATTGGGTGAAGAAAAGATTCCAAGAAGGCAATGCTGCGATTGCGCGGTCTTTAGTAACCATTATTAAAGTTGTGGTTTGGGGTTTGGCTTTTGTTTTTATCCTAGATAATCTTGGGTTTAATGTTTCTGCTGTGGTTGCAGGTCTTGGAATTACAGGTATTGCAGTAGCTTTGGCTGCGCAAACCTTTTTAGGTGATTTATTCAATTATTTTGTCATTTTTTTTGATAAACCCTTTGAAGTAGGGGATTTTATTATTTCAGGAGATGCCATGGGTTCCATTGAGAATGTCGGCATCAAGACGACTCGCATACGTTCTTTAGAAGGTGAAGAGATTATCTTCCCTAATTCTCAATTAGCTTCTTCTAAAATTAGAAATTACAAACGCATGCAACAAAGACGGATACAGTTCAGTATAGGGCTCGCTTATGAAACCAGCGCTGAACATTTAGAAAAAATCCCCGGCGCAATACGAAAGATTATCGAATCTATTCCTGAGACACGCTTTGATCGAGCCCATTTTCAAGGATATGGAGATTTTAGTTTAAATCTTGAGATTGTCTATTTCGTGTTAAATGCTGATTACAATCACTATATGGACATACAACAAAAAATTAATTTAGAGATTAAGAAATTGATTGAACGAGAAAAGATTACTTTTGCTTATACAACACAAAGGTTATTTGTAAAAACTCCATCTTTAGAAAATTTCTCTCCACCTGCCAAATGATTTATTCTTTTTTAAGAAGCTGGCGATATTTTTCCAAAATTCTTTTTTGTTCTTCATCAATTTGAGGATATGAAAGATTCAAAGATTTTAATTTGGCAATAATGATATTAGCCACCAGAATACGTGCAAACCATTTGTGGTCAGAAGGAATGATATGCCAAGGTGCCCAATCGCTGCTTGTATGGTTGAGCATATCTTGATAAGCGTGCATGTATTGATTCCAATATTTTCTATTTTCTAAATCAAAGGCAGAGAATTTCCAATTTTTATCCGAGTTGTCAATGCGTTCTAAAAGTCTTTTCTTCTGTTCTTTTTTTGAAATGTTTAGAAAAAATTTTAAAATGATAACCCCATTTCGAGTTAGATATTGTTCCCAGTGATTGATATCTTCATAGCGATGTTTCCAAATTTTTTTGGGAGGTTTGCCCGGAAGTTTTTGTTTTGCTAAGACTTCAGGTCGAACACGGGTGATGAGGACTTCCTCATAATAGGAACGATTGAAGATACCAATTCTACCTATTTCGGGGAGGGCTTTGACGCTACGCCAAAGATAGTCGTGATCAAGTTCTTCTGAAGAAGGTTCTTTAAAACTGAACACCTGAACTCCTTGAGGATTAATCCCTGACATGACATGCCGAATTACGCCATCTTTTCCAGCTGTATCCATGCCTTGAAAGATCATAAGAAGAGAATATGTATCATTGGCATAAAACAAATCCTGCAATTTAGACAAAAGCTCAATATTTTCGCTTAATTTTTCTTTTACCTCTTCTTTCTTACCAAAACATTCTGTGAAATCAGTAGATTTATTTTTAAGATTTATTTTTTGATGAGATGAGACAATAAAATCTTTTAGATTCATGCGAGATCCTATATGATGAAAATAATTTTCAGTATAGAAATATAAACTTTAAAAAATCATTCTATGAAAAAAAATGACATTCAGGAAATAGAATTTAAATGGAGCGTTCGCTCAAAAAAGGATATTAGAAGATTTTTGAAAGAGACGGAAAACCTAGGGGTCAAAATAGGACCGCCTGAAAGTCTTCAAATTGTGGATCATTATCTAGATACCCCCAATCATCTTTTTGGTTTAACTCGAACTTCTTGCCGACTGAGAAATGAGAGTGGGCGATGGGAACTTAATATTAAAGCATCCTCACGATTAAAAGGGGGCTTGGCCATGCGAAGAGAAAAAACTTATTCTTTTCCGGCGCTTCCTTCATTCGCAAAGGCATTGGCTTATTGCCAAAACAAAATTCTAGATCGTATGTTGGGAGCATATCATTTGCAGAAATTGTTTGAAATTAGAAATCGGCGCATTGTTAGAAAATTGATATGGGATGGCACAGAAGCAGAGTTATGCATGGATGATGTGAGTATTCAAAGAGAGGATTCTTCTGTTATTCCATTGCAAGAAATTGAATTAGAGTTTTTAAAGGGAGATTTAGATGTATTTTTAGAATTTGCTCAGAAGATTTCTCTAAAACCTGCTAACGTATCGAAAGTGGCTACCGCTCGCAAAGCATTTTCATTAGAAACTCCGTTGCCAACCCCAGGCGTTTATTCTTTTTCAAAAGATGATTCTTTGGCTCACGTCGTCTCGCAAACCATTAAGCAACATGATGAAATTCTAAAAATGAACGAAGCTTCTTTTAGAGTAGGGATGAATGATGACGCGGTTCATGATTTAAGGGTAACGCTTCGGTATATCCGTGCAGTTCTTGAAGCTTCCAAAACCATGCTCTTTGAAGGAAGTCTGGAAAAAATGACGAAAGATTTGGCATGGTTGAGGGATCAATTTGCTCTTTTAAGAGATCTTCAGGTTCATTTAAAATCTTTAAGAGAAGAAGATTTCTCAGAAAAGTCATTGAAACCTTTTAATGCTTATCAAGCTTTTCTTCAAGAAAGAATAGATAAAGAATATAATAAGGGATTGGAGCTACTTAATTCCAAACGCTATGCTGCTTTGAAAAATGCACTTAGCATGCTTTCTTTTACTCGTAAAGGACTCCCTTCTAAAAAAGCGAGTAAAGTAGGCAAGAAAGCATTAAAGAAAATGAATAACAAGCTTTCAAAATTTGTTTGTAAAATTCATTTAGCGGACATGGATAAAAAACTTCATGCTTTGAGGATTTTGATTCGCAATTTACGATATGTTTGTGAAGTTTTTCAGCCTGTTTTGGAAGAGGATATTCATAAATTTATTAAGAGAACGATCCATCTTCAAACTCTTTTAGGACAATTCCAAGATATTCTAATACAGATTCATTTAATAAAAATGCATCAAACTTCATCAGATTTGCCTCGTTATTTTGCTAAAGATATAAGAACTTTCCTTCGGATAAAGATGAGAGAAAAAAAGAATGAAAAGAGAAAATTAGGAAAAGCCGCTTTTAATGAGTGGAAGAAATATCAGAAAAAAGCATTACCTCTGCTTGAGAAAATAGTTGGTTAAATCAACGAGGTTTATGAAATAAAAAACCCGAGGGCTTTGCGGCCACTCGGGTTTTTTGTGTCAACTTTCTACTTGCAATGACTTTTCTTGCAAAGTTCTTTGGCTTTTGCCATTTGTTCTGGAGTAAGGATAGCTCTTAAGTCTGCATAGTTCTTAAGAGTTTTCTTACCTGCAGCGGCCCATCCGGCTGAACCTTGATCAATCATGGCGTTTATTCCTTCTACATCAAGTTTTTCTTCACAAAGCTTAGAAGATAAGTCCATGCACATGACTTTCATTTGAGCTTGGCCCAAAATAGCTTCTTTCTTTGTTTCCATCGCGATGCTCTTGATTTTCTTGAGTTGCTCATCATTTAAGCCAATTTCAGATGCATTTTTAGTCAAAAAACATGATGCCTTCATAATTGCATTAGCAATGGGGCATTTGCTGCAAGATTTTTCGCGGCGTTCACAAGATTCATGTTCACTGGTTGAACATTCTTTCTTATGGGAATGCGCAAACAAAGGTGTTGTGAGTGCAAATAATCCGATCATCAACGCAATCATCGAAATTTTTCTCATAATATTTCTCCTTATTCTTTTTTTAGATTGTTTTACAAAGGTTTATGCTATCTCAAGAGTAGGCTGGAAGCAAGGTTTAATGAGCTATAAGAGATTAAAATTAGATTAAAATTTTTTAATTTAAAGTGTTTACAAAATAGGTTAAGCATAAAATAATCAAATCATGAAAGAAAACCAAGTCAATATAGCTATTGTTGGAGCGGGTGCTGGGGGATTGATGGCGGCCATTTGGGCAGGTAGAACAGCTCAAATGTCTAAACCCCTTCGTATTTTGCTTTTAGATGCAAAGAAAAACTTTGGTGCAAAGATTCTTATGTCAGGAGGAACACGCTGTAATGTGACGAACAAAGAAGTGACTTTGTCTGATTTTCATGGAGGTCCGAGTCATTTTATAAAACATATTTTTGAAGCGTTTACACCTGTAAAAACAATTAATTTCTTCGATGAAATAGGCGTTAAGCTGGTTCTTGAGTCCACAGATAAATATTTTCCAAGATCCAATTCTGCTCAAACCGTTTTGGATGCTCTTGTTTATGAAGTGAAACGGTTAGGAATTCAAATAGAAACAGGTATTCGAATTACAGAAATTAATAAATCTAATTCAATGTTTCATCTTAGAAATTCAGATGGGACTTATTCTGTGTTATCTCAAAAGGTCATCTTGACAACAGGGGGCCTTTCTCATCCAACCACAGGAAGTGATGGGGTGGGATATGAGATTGCTAAAGGTTTTGGGCACACTCTCACAAATACATTTGCTGCATTAACACCTCTTTTAACGAATGACAAAGACTGGCAAAGTTTAAGTGGAATTTCATTCAAAGTAGGACTGTCTTTTTTTAAAAATGGCAAAAAAGAAAAAGAATATTGTGACTCTTTTTTATTCACTCATTTTGGTTTTAGTGGACCAGCTGCATTGGATATGAGTCGATTTATTTCAAGTGCGAAAAAAGAGGAAACCACTCAAATCATTGCAAGTTTTCTCACCAACGATGATGAAAATTCTTTAAGAGTTGCCTTTCAAGAGTTTCATCAGACAAATCCAAATAAAACGATTAAAAATTTGCTCATTGAAAAGTTTTTATTCCCAGAACGGTTTGTTGAAATATTTCTTAAGAAAATTAAGATCAGAGAAAATGAAATCATAGGGAAAATGTCACGTGAAACACGTAATAAAATAGTGAACGGATTATTGTTTTACCCATTGGAAGTGACAGGCGTTTTTGGCTATCAGAAAGCAGAAGTAACAGCGGGTGGACTTAATCTTAAAGAAATTGAAGTTTCTACGATGGAATCAAAAAAGACAGAAGGCCTTTATTTCGCGGGAGAGATTTTGGATGTCGATGGGCGAATTGGTGGATTTAATTTTCAGTGGGCGTGGAGTACGGGTGCCATTGCAGGTCAGAGTGTAGCACGGAGCTTAATCGTATGATTTATCTAGCTTCCACGTCTCCCAGAAGGAAAATTTTGCTTAAAAAAGCAGGAATTGCTTTTCGTATTGTGAAACCTTCTTATAATGAAGACAATGGTTTAAAGGGGAAACCTTCATTTATTGTTCAAACGCATGCATTGAAAAAAGCAGAGTCGTGTGTACAACAAGTGCAAAATGGGATGATTTTAGGGGCGGACACCATTGTTTATTTTAAGGGCCATGTCATTGGAAAACCTAGAAATATGAAAGAGGCTTTTCGCATTTTAGGTCAACTTCAAGGTCAATGGCATATTGTGTATACGGGGGTTGCTATTATCGAAGCAAACAAAGGAAAAATCAGGCAGAAAAATATTTTCTTTGAAAAAACAGGAGTAAAACTTAAAAAGCTTTCTTTAGAAGAAATCAAAAATTATTTTAAAAAAGTAAATCCATTGGATAAAGCAGGTGCTTATGCCATTCAATCTTCACATGGAGGTATTGTTGAAGAGGTGAAAGGGTTTTTTTCAAATGCGGTAGGTCTCCCCGTTGAAAGAATTCAAAAACTAATGGAAAAGGGACTCAATTAGAGGCATAATCAAGCCAAAATTATTAAAGAAAGGATTATTTATGTCAAAAGCACGCGCACGACACATTCTTGTCAATGATGAAGCAACCTGCTTGGATCTCAAAAAGAAAATAGAGGAAGGTGGAGATTTTGCTCAAATTGCGAGTAAACACTCCAAATGTCCTTCTGGAAAAAGGGGAGGAGATTTAGGAGAATTTCATCCTGGAGAGATGGTCAAAGAATTTGACGAAGTGGTTTTCAAAGCTGAAGTTGGTAAAGTTCAGGGGCCTGTCAAAACCCAATTTGGATATCATCTTATTTTAATTGAAAACCGAAGCGAGTGTTGTTAGTTTTTTGAGCCAAATCGATTGTTTAAATATTCTATGATGGTGGCCGAGTCATATAACCATTTTATTTGGCCGTTTTCTTCAATACGCAAACAAGGTACTTGAATATCTCCACCTTCTGTCTGTAATTCTTTTCTATATTGAGCATTGTTTTGTGCATCTCGATATTCAATGGGAATATTCAATCGATGAATTGTACGGCGGGTGCGAACACAGAAGGGACAAGCATAAAACTGATATAGCTTTAAGTTCTTAGCTTCTTGGTTTACTTTCTCTTGTTCTTCTTTTGAGCGAACCAGTTGGGCTGGTCGGGTAAGATGATTGATTAAAACAATGATTCTTCCTAAAGCTTCACGAATAAATTTTATAATCATAATCTCTCTCCAATTTTTATTTCGCATTCTCTCATAGAATGATGATTCCCGTAACCATAAAAAGTTTTTATGGTTTATCATGTTGTTTCTTATGCGGTAGAATACCAAGAAAAGGAATCAACATGACAAAAAGGACCACGATACTTATTCTATTTTTATTGATGTCTGTTAAAAGCGTGTTATGCGATCAAACAGTTCTTTCTCAAAAAGGAAGTGAGGATTCTATGGAATATCATAAAAGTGAAGCGGAATGGAAGAAAACGCTGACTCCTGAACAATATTATGTCTTGAGGGAAAAGGGCACGGAACGCCCCTTTACAGGGAAATACAATCTTCATTTTGAAAATGGGAAATATGTTTGCGCTGCTTGTGGCTATGAACTATTTGATTCAAGCAATAAGTTTGAATCTCATTGTGGTTGGCCCAGCTTTGATAAAGAGATTGCGTCGGGACGTATTAAAGAAATTGTGGATACTTCCCATGGAATGAAGAGAACAGAAATTTTATGTGGTCGATGTGGAGGTCATTTAGGTCATGTTTTTAACGATGGCCCTACTCAAACAGGTTTGCGTTATTGTGTGAATTCAGAATCGTTGGATTTTAAAAAATCAGAAAAATAGAAATTTTTCTCATCAATCAAGGAAAATGTGGAAACGACAAAACACGTATATTTAATATCTGACTCAACCGGTGAGTTGGGAGAAAGATTTATCAATGCCTTGATGAGTCAATTCCCAAAGGGGATGTTTGTATTTAAAAAATTTAATTTTGTTGCAAATGAAAATATTTTGGAAAAGATTTTTGAGCAAATGGAGAGTCAAAACAGCATTTTGTTTCATACCGTTATGTCGAAATCTTTAAAACAAAAAATAACTTTACTCAGTACGCATAAAAAAATTCATGAGTTTGATTTAACAGGTCCTCCGACAGATTTTATTGCTCGGTTTTTGAATGTAATCCCTTTAGAGAATGTTTCAGCCCTTCATCGTATGGATGATGCTTATGGGAAAAGAATTGATGCCATTGAATACACCATGGACCATGATGATGGGGCAAAAACAGCTCATTTGGAAAAGGCAGATATTGTTCTTTTAGGTCCTTCACGGTCTTCTAAAACCCCCACCAGTGTGTATCTGGCTGTGAAAGGATATTGTGTAGCGAATGTCCCTTTAATCCATACCATGGACATTCATGAAGGAGTGAAAGCACTCAAAGGTAATCCTAAGGTTATTGGCTTTGTGATTAAGCCTGAAAAACTTTGTGAGATGAGAATGAAAAGAGTTTCAGAGCTGAATATGGGAGCAACTGCTTATACTGATATCGAAGAAGTTAGAAAAGAGGTTCTCTGGTGCCGGCGTCTTTATCAAGCTTATGAATGGAAAACCATCGATGTTACGGGCCGTGCCATCGAAGAAACAGCGACCTTGATCATAAAACATATTCACGAAAATGGGATGACATAAATTTACTCATAGAATCTATGAGTAAATTTATTTTTTGTATTTTTGCCATGTGTAATTTTTTACTCTTTTGGGGATGTTTCTTGTTTGTTAGATAATTTATCTAGAAGCGTCTGGGCAAGAACTTCTCCCTGTCTGGCGTAATCGATTGCCTCAGCAAGAATTCTTGCTGCTTCCTGAGGGGCATGAAATCCCATTGAGTTTTCAGCACTAATAAAATCTGATCTCCATTGTGCCTTGCGTTGTAGCTCATGAAGGGGAGCTAGGTCTTCTTCAGAAGCTCCTAATTTTTTTGCCTCGGCTACTTTATTGATGAACATGACCAGTGCATCTTCTGCTCGAGTAAGAAGTTTTTGATTTCGGTCTTGAATGGTTTCAACACGCTCCAGCATTTCTTTCTCTGTGAAATGATGACACTGTAAACAAGCTTTGGATACATTCAGAAGAGGACTACGAATATAATGGTCGGTCACTTTAGTTGCTCCCTCACGCGTATAAGGCATATGGCAGTCTGCACAGGCAACACCACTTTTTGAGTGAACTCCTTGGCTCCATAATTCAAATTCTGGGTGTTGTGCTTTTAGGACTTCTGCTCCTGTAATTTCATGCTTCCAATCAAAGAAGCGATGCCCATCTTTGAATTTATAATTATTGTAATAAGATTCAATCTCTTCGACTTTCAAACCATTATTCCAGGGATAAAAGAGTGTAGCCTTAGGCCCACAATAATATTCAACATGACATTGTGCGCAAACATATGTACGCATTTCCTGGCGCGAAGCCATGGTGTTGGGATTATAATTTTTTTCTCCTTCTTTTTCTTTGAGGGCTTTGATGCCATTAAGAAATCCAGGCCTTGTTACGCGTAATTCCATGGTCTTTGGATCATGGCAATCCACACAAGCTACAGGATGATTGGAATAGGCCCATGCATCTTTCAAAGGCATGGCACAAACCTTTTCAAAGCCTGCTTGCAAGTCTCCATTGCCTACTTTTTCATAGATGGATTTTAGGCCTCCTGCATGACAGTGAAGGCATGAGCCAGGTTGTTTGAAGTTTTTTGTGCGTAGGGTTTCCTTCTGATCTAGCAAAGAGTAGTAATGCCCGCGTCGTGGATTGTAATCAATGCTGAAAGGATAGCCTGCAAAAATCGTTTTTAAATGAGGATCCAATTCCAGTTTTGAAATGCCTTCGCTACCCCCATAACGGGTATGAGTTGTGATAGATGTCTTCTTATATCCGTCATATTCCCGAGGGAAGTTTTGCCCCCAGATGGCTGGATCTGTGGTTTCTTCACTCAGCTCTACGACATTGATATGACGCGATTTTGCTTCTTCTTTGCGTTCACGAATGTTAAATAAAAAGGCCACGAGTGCACTGGTAAAAAGGGCTGTTAAAACTAAAACCAGAACATAAGGGATAATCTTTTTCATGAAATTTTTCTTCTCCTCTCGAAGTCATATTCTTTGAAATTTGTTCAAATGATTAATCTAAACTCATATGTCCTGTTGAGCGATGACATTGTGTACATCTGGCTTGTCCTTGACCTATATCCTTATGAGCTGCGATGTCACTTATCACCGTTGAATGACACTCCATACAGTTGTGTTGTAAGTTCACCAAATTATTTTTAGTAATTCTAATAGGTTCTGGAAAGTTTTGAAGGGTAAAGGCCTTCGAATGATTAAATCCATTTCTGGCTTTCGCAAAATATTTTTCAACTAAACCATGTGGAACATGGCAGTCATTACACGTGGCTGCTTGATGGTGACTAGATTTAACCCATGAATCATAATATTCTTGCATGATATGACAGTTGGCACACGCTTTTGGATCATTGCTGAGATAAGAGTATCCTTTAGCATAGATGAATATAAATATCCCAAGTCCTAAAATGGTTCCTGTGCTTATCGTAACAAGGATAAAAAAATATTGATGCGGGGATAGCCCACGAAAAAAATTTAAAAAACGATTTAAAGCATGAAAAGACATGCAAGGCTCTTTTTAAAAAAGCAGTTTGAAAAACAGAACTTTCCTTAATTTTATCTCTATCTTTTAAAATCTCTTCATTTTTTTATTTAACTCGGTGGTTTTGGAGCCCTAAACATATGAAATTTTATAACAGTATATATGTGTGAGCCTAACAGTTCTATAGGGAGTTAATATGATATCAATCATAGTTTGATGAAGATAAGATTTTTCATCCTCCCTCTTATTGTCTGAAATTTTAGACAGAAAAGTGGAGGAAGGAAATGTAGCACAGTCATGACGATCAAATATTGTGAGCTTTAAGATTCTTTCTCTGCATCTAGACGTACAACTGTCTGATTCTTTATTGCTACTTTAATCAAAATGGGCTGACAACAAACTTCGCAATCGTAGACAAAAGATTGACTGTCTCCAGCTGTATAATCAATCATCATTTCAATAGAGCTGAAGCAATAAGGACATTGAACAGGATAATAGTCATCGAGATTTTTCAAAAAATTCATTCTCCTTTCTAAAGATGGTATCAGGTTCATTTCCCCTTCATACAGATATTTTATCCGAGTAAGAGAGTTCTGATATACTCCTGACATGATTCAACTTAAAAGTCTCACACTCAAGACTAATATTATTCAATCTCCCATGGCAGGGTGCACGGATCTTGCATTTCGGCTGATTGCTCGAGAACATGGCATGGAATTCGCATTTTTAGAAATGGTGGCGGCCAAATCTCTTGTTTATGGAAATGAGAAAACTTTAGATTTGCTCAAAAGTACTGAGGAAGATAGCCCTTTGGGAGCTCAATTGATGGGATGTGATCCAGGGGCAATGGGGGAAGCGGCGGCTATGATTGAAAATAT
>JAYRIK010000198.1:0-9064 GCA_041906865.1 Candidatus Auribacterota bacterium | reverse complement strand
CGTGCCTCTTGCATATTTGCAAGAACCTCATAGAGGATATAAGTGGGATCTGTTACCCATAATTCATCCCCTTTACCTAAACAAGCTCGAACAATTAAATTTAAAATTTCATCTGACCCGTTTCCAACAAAAATCCAATCTGGTTTAAACCCATATGTTTTGGCTATTTTTTCTCTTAAGGTTTCAGAGATCGGATCAGGATAAAGTCGCAGGGCTTCACTGGCCTCTATCTTTAAAATTTCTAAAGCCTTAGACGAAGGTGGATAAGGATTTTCATTGGTATTTAACTTAATAAATCCCTTTTCTTTAGGCTGAAAACCCGGTACATATTCTGAAAATAATTCGATAGATTTCCTGAAGAAGTTAGACTTCATAAAAATCGAACCTCAACAGATTTTCGGTGAGCATCCAATCCTTCTGTCTGCGCTACTTCTTGAATCACTTTTAAATCCTTGGCTAAACTTTTTTTGTCATATTCTAAAAAACTCATACTCTTAAAAAAATCCCGTGCTGAAAGAGGAGAAAAAAATCGGGCTGTTCCGCCCGTCGGCAAAACATGGCTGGGGCCTGCAACATAATCCCCCACAGGTTCAGGTGTAGAAGCCCCTACAAAAATGGCTCCCGCATTCTTAATCAGTTTTACTAACTTTTTAGCATTTTTACACAAAAGCTCGACATGTTCGGGAGCAACAAGATTTGCCAACTCCACAGCTTCTTCCAAATTCTTAACAAACACCATGACCCCATAATTTTGCAAAGATGTTTGAGCTACATTTTGTCGACTTAAACTCTTAAGTTGAATTTCAATTTCCTTTTGAACTTCTTCAATCAAAGATTTTGAGTCTGTGATAAGAAAAGTTCTAGCCATGACATCATGTTCAGCTTGAGCCAAAAGATCTGCTGTCACAAATTTTGGATTTGCCGAATCATCAGCAATAATCAAAACTTCACTAGGCCCCGCCACCATATCAATCCCAACAAACCCGTAAACCTGTCGTTTCGCACTGGCTACATAAATATTTCCAGGGCCTACAATTTTATCCACTTTAGGAATGGTCTCAGTTCCAAAAGCCATGGAAGCAATTGCTTGAGCACCTCCTAGCTTAAAAACCCGAGTCACTCCAGCAAGTGCGCATGCAGCTAAAATTGCAGGATGAATTTTCCCTTCTCGATTTGGAGGGGTTGCTACAATGATTTCTTTAACACCCGCAACTTTTGCAGGAATCACTGTCATTACAACCGTTGAAACCAAAGGCGCAGTCCCCCCAGGGACATAAACTCCTACACGATTTAAAGGCCTTACCAAAGATCCAAGCTTGACAGCCCCATAAGACTTAATCCAATCCTTATATAAAAGATCTTTTTGATAGCGCCTGACATTACGAATCATAACCAAAATTGCATTTTGCAATGATTTTGAAACAACCTTCAAGGCTTGTTTTATTTCTTCTTTAGAAACTTCTAAGGCCTGTGCTGTAAGCTCCACATGATCAAATTGAGCTCCATAGCGTAAAAGAGCTTTATCTCCAAATTGACGAATATCAGAAAGAATATGCGCAACCTTTTCTTCCACTTCAGTAGAAATGAAAGCACGGTCAAACTCTTTCAAATTTTTCTTAAACTCTTCTTTTGTAATAACATTCATAAAGCCTCATCTAGAAACGAAGGGAAACATTTTATCACTATTTCTGTCCTTCAACAATCACAAACACTTAGCTCCAAAAGATTGAAAAACCTATGAAATTTCGTTATTGTACTACAAGCCTATAGTTTATAAGCCACTTTGGACTGGTTCCCTTCAAGAATGGGTGGGGTACTTCGTTGTAGTACTACGAGGGGCCGCTCGAAAGCTCTATTGGGCTGTCATATAAACGGCCCTGTTAGTATATTAAAATGTACATTTGAATACCCTTATGGCCCAAAAGCTTACAAAATCAGATTTGGAATACATTAAAACCCACTTTAGAACTCGTTCTAACCGTCAATTGGCAGAAGACCTTAAAGTTGATAAATCAACGATTGTCCATGCCATCAATAATCTAGGGCTTCAGAGAACTCGAGAAGAAGATTTACGCCTTAAAACAGGTAGTCCTGATTTTAAGGCTCCATCCCCTACCCCTCTTGCAGAAGCAGAATCGCTTCAATCTTCCAATAAATTTCACGGTATCGTTTTAATCATTCTTTTTTCTCTTGTTTTTCTTCTCTATGCAGATTCGTTTAAAAACAAACTTGTGTGGGATGATGAAATTCTGGTTGTTCAGAATAATTACATCAGAGATGTAAAACACATTCCTCAATTCTTCACGCAAAATGCTTTCAAAGGAGGAGACAGAGATAGCAATTTTTGGAGACCCACACAACTTTTAAGTTATATGACGGATTATAAAATTTCAGAGTGGTTTGAAAAATTACAAACTCCGCATAAGAGAGATCTCGCTTTAAAAATAAGCCCAATCTATTTCTTGAATCCCATCTATATCCAAAACTGGCATCCTGCTAAAGACTGGAATTCGGCCATTGGATTTCATATTTCGAATACACTTTTTCATGCTTTGGTTTGTGTTTTCATTTATCTCTATATTTTTCTCATTTTCAGAAGAAAAGATCTCGCCCTCATTGCAAGTTTGATTTACTCAGTACATCCGATTCATACTGAAGCGGTCACTTACATTGCAGGACGTGCAGATTCTCTAGCAACCCTGTTCATTCTTGCATCACTATGTCTTTATATTAAAAGCATGGATTGCATCAACAATCACAAGAAAGCCCTGTCCTATATGGGTAGTATCATTTCTTTTGTTTTTGCTCTCATGTCAAAAGAAATGGCCATCATGCTTCCGGCCTATATGCTTTTGACAGATTTAGTAATATGGCCACGGCAAAAGAAAAAATCTTATCCCCTGCCGGGGACTAGAAAGGCTTGGCCCTCTATCATCTTAAGATACTTGCCTTTTCTTATATTATTAGGAGCTTACCTTTTTCTTCGTTCTACTGTATTGGATTTTGCAAATATTCCTCTTTTAAAAGAACAACCCGCTAATCAAATTCCTACCTTTTTGAGATTTACCACATTCACTCGAAGTCTTTTTGGATTCGCTAAAAATCCCGACACCCATTTTTTTGACCTAGGTTATTTTTGGATACTTCTTTTCCCCTTTAATCTTCATATGGAACGCAGTACTCCCTATACCGTGCACTTCTTCCCACAAAATGCGAAAGAGCTCCCTTACATCTTTTGTTTTGTAGGATTTTTGTCACTGCTTGGACTTACCTTTTACTCCTATAAAAAATCCAAACCTCTTTTCTTTGGTCTTGCTTTCTTTTTAATCGCACTTATTCCTTTCATGGATATTATGCCTCTCAATGCCAACATGGCCGAACATTGGCTTTATATCCCATCCATTGGAATTTTTGTTTGCATAGCTCAATGGATGGTCTCTTTACTTCGCCTCAAATCCCATTTTTCAATTCAAGATACACTTAAAAAAATTATTTTTTCTCCTATTCCCATCTACGTGATCTATTGCAGCATGTTAACCGTGATTAGAAACCTTGATTGGAAAGATGAAATGACGATCTGGAAAGCAACAGCCACGCTTTCAAACAGTTCTCATATTCATGGAAATTTAGGAGTCGCGTATGGAAGACAGGGGAATATAGACGGAGCGAAGCAAGAATTTATCAAAGCCTTACGACTGCAATTTAACTACCCTGAAGCACATAATAATTTGGGTGTTATTTTCATGATGGAATTACAAAAGAATCGCAATCAGAACACATTGATGGCGGCCAAAAAGGAATTTGAATTAGCTATTCAATGTAATCCAAACTACTCTAATGCTTACAAAAATCTAGGGGATGTTTATGCAGAATTAAAGAATTCTTCTGAAGCGAGAAGATTTTGGAAGAAAGCTCTGGAGATCAACCCTTATCAAGAAGACGCCAAACAACGCTTATCACAAGCTACTCAATAACTTTGATTGTATTATCTTCATACAAAACACAATTATAAATTCGCTTCTCTTAAAACTTTTTCTGAAATATCTCGATAATGAAAGATCTGATTTCTCCCTTGAGATTTGGCAAAGTACATCGCTTGATCTGCCCGTTCAAGAAGTTCATCGTAACTTTTCGCATCCATAGGACAAGTGGCTATACCACCGCTTAATGTCACTCTAATAGGTTCTCTCACTCCTGGAATATCAAAGGATTGAGCCTCCACATTGCGTCTTAACCTTTGAGCAACCTCAAGTGTTTTTCTACCCAACGTTTGAGGCATGACAATCACGAATTCTTCCCCCCCAAATCGTGCTACAAGATCTGAATTTCTAGAAGAACGCTTTAGAATATCTGCAACTCTTCGAAGGACATGATCACCCCCTGCATGCCCATGTTGATCATTAAGAATTTTAAATCGATCTATATCTAAAAAAAGAATTGAGAAAACAATCGAATAGCGTTTTGTCTTTTCAAATTCCTTTTCCAAGTAATCTTTTAAATAGCGTCTATTATAAAGTCCTGTCAGAGAGTCTTGATAGGCGGATTCCTTCATTTGCTGAAAATCTTGCTGTTCTACAATAAATATTTCTCTGCTTTTTCTCAGAACATTTAAAAAATAATCAGCCAATGCAACAGTAAAGCCAATGGGCCTCGCTAAGGTTTCCTCAAGACCCTTTTGATGATGTATAACACAATACCAGTGTTCACGTGCCTCATCTTCTGAAAAATGAAATCCACAAAACTGACTTAAAAGAGCTTTGAAATTTCTATTCATATTCATAGCCCCCCTTTTCTGTTTTAGATCAAGAATTAAGACTTAAATATTAAAAACGACAACCATAAATCTGAAAAAAATAAATTTTCCTGATTGTCTTTATTTTTGAATCTGTCTGTGAAACGGCACTGCCAAGCAGGTATAGTCGCTTTGCTATTCGCTGTGTCATTTTTCATTTTTATTTTTGACCTTTGATTTAAATTGAAAACCCTGCACTTTTCTCTGCAATTGTTTTAGACATCTCTTTAATTTTGCGTGATTCCCTTTGCCAGCCACCCTTATCCCAAATTTCTATTCGATGGCGCACTCCCACAATTACTACTTCATCTTTTAACTCAGCGTATTCTCTAAGACTTTTGGTAACGACGATTCTACCTTGAGGATCTATCGGACATTCAATGGCATTTGCAAAAAGAAATCTTTCAAGTCGACGGGCATTCTCACTGCTGGTTTGAAGTGTTTCCACCCCATTGGCAAACTTCTCCCATCGCGATTTTGAATAAATATAAAGACATTTCTCAAACCCAATGGTCATAACGGGATGCTCAGAGCCCCCCCCATACAGCCCTTCGCGCATACGCGCGGGAACGCTGATTCTGTCACGGTTGTCAATGCGATGGTCGAAAATCCCAAGAAACATGAGTTTTTCCCATTTTATCCACTAAAATCCCATATTTACCCATATTGTAAGAACAAGGCCCCCTTTTGTCAATAGTTTTTGAAGTTGGAATCTAATGAGAGAATATAGAAGGATTGAGGAGAATCCTCCTCTCAATCTTGTTTAGCCTTCCTAAAGAATTTCGCTTAGAGCTTCTAAGGCTTGAGGAAGTTTTGAAGGATCTTTACCGCCCGCTTGAGCAAGCTCTGGCTTTCCTCCCCCACCACCATCTACTTTTTTGGCAAGCGCTTGAACAATTTTTCCAGCATGAAAACCTTTTTTGATGAGATCGCTTGTGACCATGCTTAAAATAAAAGCTCTATCTTCTTTTTGAGAAGCTAAAACAATCACACCTGAGGTTATTTTATTTTTTAACTGCTCGGCCAAATTGCGTAAAGCTTGGCTGTCTAAATCCTGAAAAGAGCCTACATAGACAGAAGCTTCTTTGATTGTTTGAGGAGAATTCAAAATCTGTGCAAGATCTCCCTGAGCTCTATCCATTTGTTCTGCTTGAAGTTCTTTTTCTAAACGTTTCTTTTCTTCTAATAATTTTTCCATTCGGGCAAAAGCTTCTTGAGGAGAAGAACTCAAAAGGTTACATAAATCAGACAAAGTTTGTGAAGTTTGTCGAACAGATTCATAAGCTTTGAGTCCTGAAACTGCTTCAATTCTACGTACTCCACTAGCAACGCTTGATTCGGAAAAAATCTTAAACAAACCAATTTCTCCTGTGGCCTTGACATGGGTTCCCCCACAAAATTCAATACTGTATCCTCCAATGTCAATTACCCGCACAACATCACCATACTTATCACCAAAAAAGGCAATCGCCCCCACTTTCCGAGCCTCTTCAATGGGAAGTACCAATGTTCTCAGGAGAGTATTTTCAACGATTCTTTCGTTGACCAAAGATTCAATATGCTCAATCTCAACATTCTGAGGTTTTGTAAAATGAGCAAAATCAAAGCGAAATCTCTCTGGATTCACTAAAGAACCTGCCTGTTTTACATGATTTCCAAGAACTTTTCTCAAAGCATAATGAAGCAGATGTGTTGCTGTGTGGTGCCTAGCTGTTGCTGCACGCGTCGCAGGATCAACAGAAGCCAGAACTTCATCTCCAACATGCACGACGCCTCTCTTCACCTCTCCATGATGGACCGTCAAGCCTTCAATGGGCCACTGAGTATCCAAAATTTGTACTTCTCCTTGAGGGGTACTTAGCATTCCTTTATCCCCTACCTGCCCTCCCCCTTCACCATAAAAAGGAGATCGATTCAGAAAAACATCTATTTTGTCGCCTACTTGAGCTTCTGATATCCCTTTATTATCTTTTAAAATTGCTAAAACTTTTGCATCGGCAGACAAACCCTGATATCCCAAAAATTCTGTTGAACCAATCTTAGTTTTTAATTCTTCCAAAGCAATCGCTTTACCCACTTGACTGGTTCCTATCCAACTGGCCCTAGATCTTTCTTTTTGCTTGGACATAAGATTTTTAAATGTCGTTTCATCGATGGAGAAGCCTTCTTCCTCTGCAACTTCTTGAGCCATTTCTAGAGGAAAACCATAGGTATCATAAAGTCTGAACAGATCTTCGCCTGAAATAACTTTTTGGTTACTTCCTAAAGAACTAGAGATGCCTTGGGTTTTCATCAAATCTTCAAGAACTGTAAGTCCAAAAGAAATAGTTCCAATAAATCTTTCTTCTTCAAATTTAATCATGCGAGCAATATTTTCCCTAGCTTCAACAAGCTCTGGATAAACTTCCTTCATCAAATCCACAACTGTAGCAACCAATTTATAAAGAATAGGCTCACGAATTTCTAGCTTTTGAGCATATCGACTTGCACGGCGTAAAATCCTTCTTAAGACATATCCGCGACCTTCATTCGAAGGAATAATTTCATCACCAATAGCAAAAGTTAAAGCACGAACATGATCTGCAATTACATGATAAGCCATTTGAGTCGTGCTACTATAAGGCTTTGAAGTATATTTTGAAATTTCGTGAATGATGGGTTTAAAAAGATCGCTTGCGTAATTGCTTTCTAGTCCTTCTGAAACAAAAGTAACACGTTCTAACCCCATTCCGGTATCAATCCCGCGTCTGGCTAAAGGTTTTCGACTTCCATCAGGAGATTGATCAAATTGAGGGAAAACTAAATTCCAGATTTCGATAAAACGTTCGCAATCACATCCAGGTGCACATGTTGATTTTCCACAACCCCGAGCAGGTCCCAGATCAAAATAAATTTCAGAGGAAGGTCCGCAAGCACCTGAATCTCCTGCAGGGCCCCAGAAATTATCTTTTTCTCCCAACCGAACAATTTTCTTTTCAGGAAGTCCTATTTTTTTATGCCATATAGAGAAGGCTTCATCATCATCTCTAAAAACGGAGGGGAATAACTTTTCAGGATCTAATTTGACAATCTTAGTTAGAAATTCCCAAGCCCAAACAATCGCCTCTTCTTTGAAATAATCTCCAAAAGAAAAATTTCCGAGCATTTCAAAAAAGGTATGATGTCGAATCGTTTTCCCAACATTTTCTAAATCACTGCCCTTTCCACCAGCCCGCAAACATTTTTGACAAGTGGCAGCTTTTTTAAATTGTAAAGGAGCCCCTGCATAAAGAGGTTTAAACTGAACCATTCCCGCTGTTGTAAAAAGAAGAGTTGGATCTCCTTTAGGCACAAGCGTATCACTGCTCACAACCGTGTGGCCTTTGGAGGCAAAAAATTCTAGGAATGATTTTCGGAGTTCTCTTGATTGCACTTTATACCCTTACATACATTTACACAAAAAAAGTAGTTCGTATATTGCAAATCGTAGTTCGCTGATAATGCGAAATACTCCGCTAAGGCGGATGCGCCTCCGGCGCAGAATTACTAACTACGAACTACTTCTTCTTTAATAAAAATTACACTTTCAGTCCTGTCTTTTCCTTAATTTCTTTCACAATGGCTTGCATCACGGCTCTCTCTTTTTTCAAGAAATCGCGCGCTTGTTCTCTGCCTTGTCCCAACTTGTCATTCTTATAAGCAAACCATGTGCCTTTTTTCTCGATAACGCCTAGAGCAGCTCCCACATCTACCACCGTACCCTCTTTTGAAATGCCTTCTCCAAAAAGAATATCGAATTCACCTTCACGAAAAGGAGGCGCTACTTTGTTCTTCACCACTTTAACCTTCACTTGATTGCCCACAACCACACCCTTAGGATCTTTAATAGAGCCTGTACGTCGAATATCCAATCGGACAGATGCATAAAATTTAAGTGCGCGTCCACCCGGTGTAGTCTCGGGATTGCCAAACATCACACCAATTTTTTCTCTGATCTGATTAATAAAAATAGCGCATGTTCTGGATTTACTAATGGATGCTGTCAATTTTCTCAAGGCTTGACTCATGAGTCTAGCTTGAAGGCCCATATGTTGATCACCAATGTCACCTTCAATCTCAACACGAGGGACCAATGCAGCCACAGAATCGACCACGATGACATCTAATGCATTAGATCGAACAAGAACTTCTGCTATGTTAAGTGCATCTTCACCACAATCTGGCTGAGAAATAAGTAAGCTTTGAATATCAACACCAATCACTTTTGAGTAGGCTGGATCAAGAGCATGTTCT
>JAYRIK010000197.1:0-9677 GCA_041906865.1 Candidatus Auribacterota bacterium | reverse complement strand
TTTTTGGTCTCTCTTCGTTTCTTCTTTTTTCTAGAGCCCCGGTCCATTTACTTTTTCTTTGCTTTAAGAACGGGTTTCTTCTTAGCAACAGGTTTCTTTGCTACAACTTTTTTTGTAGGCTTCATTGCGTATGCCATTTCAATTCCTTTCCTTGAGCATGAATGCTCTAATTATTTTTAATAGAGTGTCAGATTTATTTCAGAATGCAATAGTCAAAGAGGAATCCAGATAGGCATTGCGCCACCCGCACAAACAACGCCGCACCCAAGAACGGGTTGAAACTTATTTGCCTTGTCGTATTTGAATGCATACGATTCTTTATCGATTAGACTTCCAACACACATAGACCAAATGCTCTTATCCATGGTTTCCACGTAGCAAATTCCAGGGACGCTGTGCAGATGCCCAAAGATTCTTGAAATAGAACTAAGCTCAGCTGCAGTTCGGTAGGGAGTCTTCCCACTTAAATCTACCCCATGGCTCATAAGCATTTTTTTTCTCGAGCCTTCGATGATCCATTTTTCTTGGTATCGCCATGTATCGGGTATCCCCAGGACGTCCTGATAAGCTCGCATGAGTTGGGATGGAATTTCTGCTGCTGATGCTTTCTTGGCCCATCGTAGTCCATGGTTTGAAGTTGCTATTTTCAAATGTGGAAATGCTGCAATCCATTCTTTTAATTTTTCTTTAGCCGCACCAATTTCGGAACTTGGTGAATGAATCCCATCAGGGTCTTTGGGATACATGCTCCCATGAAGATTATCGACTTCGTCCCCAACGTGATAAATGTTTTCTTTTGGAATTTTGTAATGGCGCTCAAGATACTTACAAAACTTTAAAGCATTCTCATGCTCAAAAGGTATTTGGGTGTCTGAAATAAACAGGTAGTTGTCGTTGTTAAACAATAACTATTAACTCCCGGTTAATAGAATTGTCTCAGTTATTTCAAAAACTACAACGGCTGATAAGTGTTTTCTCTTGGCTCTTCTTGTCTAAGGTCTTCTTCGCAGTACGGACAATCTTTATCGAGAGTCTTACAGACCTCACAAGGCTGACATGTGCAAATGAATTTTAAACAACTTGGTTCGTGATCCATTTAAATTATTTTATTTGTTTTAATAGTTCAGGCAAGCAGTCTTTACAGATTATATAAGATTTTTCCGAATCTGTGCTTTTTGAATAAAGAGTTAAATTTTCTTTTGTCCTGCATAAGAGACAATCGTGTTCTTGTTGGGACTGCCTTCTTTTGACTTCAAGCTCATTTCCAAGAACAAATGCATCTTGGATAGACATTTTTTTTGGGACGTAATCAATTTGTGCATAGGCATGGAGAAGGCTTTTTATTTTATCAAAATAAACTTCAACCGCGGCTTCTGTTAGCTCTTGTTTTTGTAATAGCATTACAGAATTTAATTCTTCATGTGCTTGTTGCCATGGGTCTGGATTATATTTTGCGTAATGTTCTACGGCTCCATGAAGATATATTTTTTCTATTTCGTTAAATGCTTCGCTTAGTCTCATATTTTCTCCTTGTACATTCCGTCTATGTATCCAAACCAAATTGGATGATTAACAAACATTCCTCTTTTTCTTATTTTTTTAAAAACAAGCTCTCGATCGGTATATCTTCTATCTTCTTTTTCTATTTGTTCTTGAGTTGGGCGATTAAATAAAATTACATTATGAGCTTCCTGCACCGCTGTTGATGAGCCTTTGATATCAAATTCTGATTCAACTCTACCGTTTATTGTTTTCTTCGGATGCACAATAAGAAGTGTATGCATTGGGAGCACTTTAGCTGCAATAATAAATTTATGGATGGCTTCATCCATTTCTAAAATTTGATCTTGGGATCTCGTTGGCTTTAGAAAAAAGTTAAGATTATCGAGAACTGCTAATTTAATTTTATATTTTTCGTTTAAGAGCTTTAAGAGATTAATCATTTCATCGATATCGATTCGGTCTTCATAGCTAGCAATAAATAGCTTTGATTTTTTCATGAATTCTTTTTGCTTTTGACTTATCTCTTCAAGAATATTTTTATTAACTGGATCTCCTGTGTTTAGTTCTTTTCCATGAAGTATTGAGATTATTCTTTTTGTGAAGTCAACATCGCCAGTTTCAACAGGGGCAGCAAAGCAAGCGACCGAAGTTGCCATCACATGCGCAATCAGATTTGCAATCCATTCTGTTTTCCCTGCTCCAGTTGGAGCACAGAACAAAGTAAATTCATGTGGACGTAGACCTCCAATATATTTTGTAAACTTAGGAAATGCTTTTATTGGAATGCCTATCGGAGGAAATTCCAATTCTTGAATGGCCTGACCAAACAGAGAATCGACATGATTGTATCTAATCGATGAGTTTTGCTTCGACATGTTTCTCTTCTTTTTTTTCTTTGGAACCAAGGTTTACAAATTTCTCAAATTTATCTGGCT
The DNA here is from genome assembly GCA_041906865.1 of Candidatus Auribacterota bacterium. Taxonomy (GTDB): domain Bacteria; phylum Auribacterota; class JACPWU01; order JACPWU01; family JACPWU01; genus CAZXEQ01. Next base: position 7,239 of record JAYRIK010000197.1, on the reverse strand, counting down.
TGAAAATTCTAGCTAGGGAGAGATTCTTTCCAGGGTCAAAGGTTTCAAAGCCCTGTTCGTAACGCATTCCGGCGAGCGCGGCGAGTACTTGTTCAATTCCAAAAGCCTGAATGCCTCTGGCTAGGGAGATTTCATCTCGTTCGTTGAGATTACGATCTTTCTTAAAATGCTTGAGTGTTTCTGTCCAGACTGTCTTTGCTTTTTCTAGATCAGATTTTATATTGCTTATATATTCTTCTTTCTTATTTCTTAATTCTTCTCTGATAGTACTCGCTCGTGTACTCGCTCGTGTACCTGTCTGTGTCTCAAAAAGTGTTTCACTAATGTTTTCTTTAGTCTGATATTTGTCATAATTACATATAGTTATGATAGTTCCTCGTGTATCAGAAAGCGTTTCGATTCGACCTGCTTCTTTGAGTCTTTCGAGGGATCTGGTTATTGTAGAAATATGCATTCCATATTCTTTTGCTAAGTGCCTGTAACCAGTTAACAATTGGCCTCTTTTCAGAATTTGTTCTTTTCCATCAAATCTGATTTTAGTATCTGATATATTTGCTTCTATTAATAACATCATAAATAAATGATTAGCATTTGGATCTCTTTTTAGACTCGTATCTTTGATTGAACGATAGAACTTAACCCAACCATTGTTTAACCCCACAAACCCCTCCCTAGAGGTTGTACTTTTCCTAAATTTTTAGCTTGATAGTAGGTCTCCGCTATGGGAGAAAGTGACTATCAAGTCAAGTCAAACGCATTTTCATTTTTATATCCCTTGGCTGAGAAATTGGTCAAGGGATTTCTGGAAGATTAAAGCGCGAGACCTAGCATGAATCCAGCTAGGAACATTCCAACGAAAATAAATAATAAAAAATCTTTGTGATCAATCCAAAATTGTTTCATTCTTCCTCATATATATTAGGCTTATCTATTTTTACATCTAAATTGTGTAGCTGTGAAATTTTAAGCTTTTTCCCCGTAATTTCGCTGTATTTATATCGATCCATACACCAACAGGAATTCTTGGAATAAGTTCCATAGTCATAGCCTGTTTTCTTACAAGCAATGTTGCATTCAATGGATTGAACCTGAATTAGAGTGAGGCAAAGGACTAATATCCTCATTCTCTAATTTTAACACTAGAACTGTGTAATTATTTTTTCCTCTGAAATAGAATAACGTCTTTTGTATAATGATCGATAAGCCTTGAAATAATCAATATTGGCCAAACAAACCAAAAAACCGTAATAGCAAAAATTAAATCCTGAAGTGATATTTGATCAAAATCTTTATAGGAATCGACACAAAAGGTAATCACTCCAATAACGTAATATAGAATAAATAAAATCATTTCTTCCTCTTATTCCAAGCGAGAACAGCTTTCCTTTTTGAATCCCTAGAAGGCCCTATTGCAAGACATTCCATAGAAAGACATTGAACTGTAAAATCTTTATAACTATTAACGCAAACAAAAGAGTAAGGATGATGGCAGAATGGGCAAGGCTTATTTTTATTAAATTCTTTTTCTTGTCTCTTTGCGTATGCGCCCATAGTTTATGTTTCAAGTTCTTTCAATATTTCGTTTTTGATACATGATGCAGCTTGATTAACATAATAAGCACGATATTTTACAGCCCATTCAATTTCTTTATCGGCAATTTCTATAGCCCTCTTCAACCCCGCTTCCCTACCCAAACTGTAGGCTTCCGAATCAAGAATGGCTTGGTCTAGGACTTGGTGTTTTTCAGTCATTTTTACATTCCTAATTGTCTACACAGCTCACACTTACCGCCTGTGTCTGGATTTTTACAAATGTGAACAAATTGAACCGCCTCAGTCCCAGTTGAGGTTTTATATTTCTCATTCTCAGGACGATTGCAATTTAAACAGACTGGCATTGTGGGTCCATAAACATATTTACAAACTGGGCATTGCCATCCTTGTTGAGGTCCAAAATCTGTGATCATTCTCTCTCCTCCCGCCCATTTACCCCAATACCCTTTTTAGGGGTGATATAATCTCTTATTCCAATACTCTTCTAAGCCATGTGGCTGCCCGGCTCAAAACATCCTTGTTTTCAGATTCACCACTGTTGTTTTCTAACAATGCAAAAATATAATGCCGCTGCTCTATTGTGCCTTTTTCATAACCTTGCTTCCATCCGTAACAAGTTTCTCTGCATGGGTGGTCTAGTTCAACCTTTGATCCCATCATAACTTTAACTTGTTCACAAATATAACAATTGCATCTATAACCTGGCATCAACCAATCCAATCATTTGCTACCTTCAATCAAACCAATTACATCTTCAATAAGTTTTCTACCCATATATCTTCCCATGTGGGCACTAGCTCGTGTTACTAGCGTAGCGTCTTGAGCTGCAGCTTCTGGAGTTCCATATTCTGGTAGCGGAGTGAAAACATCTTCTGGGTAAGATGCAATCCAACGATTAAGAATCTCAATTATTTCCTGTATAGTCTCTGCTCTTGCCCAATTAGCCCCCGCAACAAATCCGTTATGTTCGGTGCAATTTTCAGAAGCAGAATCTCGTTTCTCTTCAAAACTCATTTAACCATTCCCATCTTTCGTTTCAACATTTTCTTACGGTTTGTTTTCACTGACCAAACTTCAAATGAGTGGTCTCTGGCATCAAAAAGAATCTCATAGCCCATTTCCAAATTGCATCCCCACCAATGAAATAGCCATTTTTCACGATCATTCATGTCGTCGAATTTCTTCTTTAATAACAGCTTGTAGACGAGTTTTTTACGTTTCATCCCAAAAACTTCCGTTTCCCTAAATCAACGTAAAGGCCGTCGCCTAGGTATTGTTTTTTAATCATTTTTAATAGCCTTTTCTAAAAGAAGTAAAGACGATCCAATTCTCTCTGTTATCGGACTTAATCTAATTGGTGAGCAGTGAACTTTTGCATTCATGTTATCTCTAGCCCATAACATCTCATAAGCCCAAACAAGAGCTTCTTGGATAATTTTTAATTCATGTTGTTCTAGATTCATATTTCCTCTCCATTCTTTGTTCAATACACGAAAGCTACGGTTTGTTCCCTTTGAGAATAAACATCCCAATGTGTCTTCCAACTCCTGGCCCTTCCGAATCGTCTTCGATGGCTTGCCATTTCACGTCGCCAAGGTTTCGGATTTCAGACGCCGCCTTAATCAGCATCAGCACCCACTTGTCGAGCGGGTAAACGATCACAACGTCCTTGCCTTTGGATTGCTCCAGAATGGCCTTTTTGGCCCATGCCGTTGGCCCTAGTTTCTTCCCGTCACGGATAATGGATCCAAACGGAGGATTAACGTAGTTCGATTTACCCCATTCGCAAGTCAGGCCGTCGAAGTCTTTCGGCAGCGGATACGGGCATGGATCGAAGTCAACATTGAACTCCTTGAAAATCTCTCCGTACAGTTTATGCGGCGTCAGCCAATAATGCTTGCCGTCCTTGTTTCCTGTCTCAAATCCCATCTACGTTCCCAATCTTTTGTTTAATCATAATTTAACTTTTCCTACGTTATGTTTTCTTGAAACTCTTCGAGAAGCCGATACTTTCCATCACCCCATGACCTGATTTTAATTGGTCCTGCGATTTTCCATAACGAGTCGATTGATTGCTTTACTTCTGTGTAAACGTAGTTCAAGTCGTAGTGTTTTCCTTCGTCCCAAAGATGCTGATAGTCGCAGCCGATCTTGACGACTCTGATTTTGTCATCGATCTTTGTTTCCTTTGAATAAAAGGTGCAGCCGCCGTGAAACTCGATGTCTCCAACAGGAGACTTGTAATAGTCATAATGAAGCCGTTCTCGGCTCTCTTCACTCATCTTCCTGTACTCAGGTTCAAGCCAAAACTTCTCGGCCATTTCGTGGCGCAGTTGTTCGTCAATGTTGAGGATGATGTAGTGTGTCCACTTGTATTCGGTGTCTGTCTCGGAATACGTAAATCTGTTTATTTCAAATCGAACGCCACGATAAACTCCGTACCAGACGCTTCTGTTATTGATTGCTGGCAGCGACTCGACCTCGGCATACTTTTTCAGTGCATAGTTTTCTTTTTCAGACATCTACTAATCCCCTCTCTTGTTTCCTTACGTGGAAGCTATGTAAACTTCTGTTCAAAGATTTTAAGCATCCAAGTTTTCAAATCTTGAAATCCTTTCACATAAACCAATTGTTCTTTGTTGTATCCTTCATTAATAAGTCCAGTCTTTGGAAAATTCAAACCATCAAGCGGATTTGCTTGCATTAGTTCTTTTCCAAATTGATCGATTTTTAACTGAAATCTTTCTAAATCATTCATTTTCTTCCTCTCCATTCTTTGTTCAATACACGCAAGCTACGGTAAATTAATATTCTCAGCGGTTACACAAGCAATACAATCGCATCCATTTTCGTGCTGTCCATGTTCTATACACTCGTCACAGAAGGATCTAAAATCGTTTGCTTCAACGCCATTTAATGGCGGCAATTCTGTTCCGCACATTTGGCACACATCCCAATCTTCTTCTTGATCAAAATGCAAATCTGCCATTTCACTCATCTAACCAATCCCATCTTTCGTTTAATCATAATTCATCATTTCCTACGTTATGTTAATACGGTTGTGTTTTGCATATGTCTTCAATTTTCAAAACAGATTGCTGTAAAACCATTCTTGCCGCTTCCTGTTTATTCCAATCGTCTTGGGTGCGGATTATTTCTCTCGCGTTTTGGGTTTCGTATTTATATTGGGCTAGAAACGCTGCCTCTCTGATTTCACTTGGGAGAAATCCGAACGACTCTAGTAGTTGAATGTGAAGATTTACGACCTTATTAAAGGCGGCATCACTTCTGTATTTTTCTTCCAGTTTTTTAAAGTCCATCATTCCACAACTCCATTCTTTTGTTTCCTTCGTTTCGCGTTATTCTTTTCTATAAAATTCTTTGAGGGCTTCTATTGCCATAACTCCCAAATCCCCAATAGAATGGGTTTTATATTTCTCGTAAACCTCTGCCCTTGATTCCTCTTCGTTATCGAAGATCAATTGAAAGTTTTTTCTGTCTGCGTAGAATTCTAGGGCAGTGACCAACTTTGCTGTGAGGGCTTCGTGCTCAGCTTGAGCATATAAATAACCAAGCTTAAATCCATTCCTTTTTTCAGAACATCGTTGATCTTCACAATCACAAAAGGCTTTATCTTTCATGATTTGTTCAATTTTTTCTTCTAAAAACTTTTTCTTATCGTCTTGCATGGTTAAACTTCATCCTTAGCTGGTTCGCTGTCGACTGCAACGTAGTACTCATCTAGTTGATCGAAATCAGAATAAGTGTCTTGCCGAGTTAGATCTTTCGCTTCATCGAAACCTTCTGTAAATGCTTTTGCTTCCGCTTCAGTTTTGAATTTACGCTGTAAAAAAACACCTTCTCGTTCGTAAACTATTTTAGCCCAAAGTTTTTTCTTCTTTTTTTTCTTCATTTTAAAGTCCTAATACCGGCCACATTTCTTTTGGAAAATCTTTTCGCATTTGTTCTTTGTCTTGTTCGTCGGCTGTTTCATCAAACTCGCCTCGCTTCACTCGATTAGCTAATTCATGTTGTCCGGCTTCTGTTAAAAGAGATACAACTGCAACCTTTCCACATACGTAATTTTTATTTTTAAAGTCGTGATATTCGCCTGCCTTAGCTTCTGTGATCATTCTTTGAATGAGCGGAGTTCTTGGGGTAACGCGCTCAAGTTCTTGAACTAATTCAATCATTGTACTTTTTCTAGTTTTCATCTTTTTAAACTCCATTGCATTAAATTTTTAAAATCTTTTTTAGAAAATTCAAACCAAGCAAATTCTGTTTTTGTTTGGTAAGACCCGTGATCATGTCCTAAGTTACAAACGGTTTTTTTCCATTGTTTGTCTATTTTTTTAATTTTAATACCGATTATTTCTTGCTTTCTTTTTTTTGGAGAATGCGACTTATTAAAATATATTTCGTGACCGACTGTTGTTAGGTAAGAGCGAAAATATTTTCTCTGTTTAAGTTGTACGACCGCTCCAAAGAAAGGCGAGCATTTTTCTAACTTAACAACCCTGTTCAGATTCTTGGCCATTTTCTTCTTCCGTTTTCATTACATTTTCAAAATACTTAGAAAGATTTGCGTTGTATTCGTTATCTTCAATTTGTTTACGACTCCCGAAGTGTGCTCCGTTTACAAACTCTTGTTCAGCGACTCCAAGCATGATCATCTTGATTGGACCCATCAACTGTAAAGGAAGGTTCATTCGGATCATCATTCCGTGTAGAGGTAAAGTTTTGACTGATTCCCTAATTCGCTTCATTTGGAATTTCAGCTCTTCGCAAGGAAGATTATCAAGTTCATCTTTTACTTTTTTGTTTTCCATTTTAATATTTCGCATTCGCTGCGATTTTAAACCAACCTGAAATCCTTGTTCTATCCGCAGCCGTTATAGTTTTATTGTTCATAATCCTGGTGAACACTTCTCCATCGTTATCTGAAAAGTTACCAAGGTCTTGTCCTGAAGATTCAGGCTTTAATGAGAAGAATCTTAACTGGTTTTGAAGGATTAACTCCTTTAATTTTTTTTCTTTCATATTGAGTTTTTTAATTAGTTTATCGATCTCAGTTAGTTTTGTTTTTTTCATTTACTGTGCCTAAACGTCATTTCTAAAGTCGTGTTTTCATTGATCTTTAATTTAATAATTTCCATGTCAGCGTAAGACTGACTGTCGACAGCGTAACTAATAATTGACGGTTGTCCGCTTTGTAAAATGTCTTGAACTCTTTTTATAAACCCTTCTCCTAAATTATGGTGATGGGCGTTTATTATTGTTGTGAGTGATTTTTCCATTTTTATTCCAGCCTTTCTGATGGTTTTTTAATTGGTCTTTCTCCGAGTAAAAATTCCACGTCAATGACTTCACCGCTTTTAAGTGAATCAAAATTTTCAATAATGTGTTTGTGTGCAACAATCCTTGTCCGGTTAGCTCCCCATCCGTGATGATCGTAAGTAATTCTTCCTTCCCCGCCAGCCAAAGCACACATAAGTACATACTTCGATTGTGTTGTTGGATTTGAACCGAAACCGGATCTACCTAAAAGATATCTGTCTTCTTCACATCCTGGCTCTAGTTTAATTGCTAACACCGGCACAAATGTTCCAGCGTCTCTTAGTTCAAATGTTTTACAAATCATTTCATGAACCTCAAAAAATCTTTACCTGTGTAGTGGAAGAATCT
>JAYRIK010000196.1:0-10843 GCA_041906865.1 Candidatus Auribacterota bacterium | reverse complement strand
CTTTGGATGAAGTAGATGTCGTTGCTACGAATCTTTGTGAGGTTAATCTGCCTGTACGAGGTATTCTTTTAGAAAAAGGGGAGATAAAAAATTTAGAACGTTTTGTGATGGCTGTTCGTGGTTGGCACAGTGAAGTTTTTTCTCCCTCTCGTTTGAAATTTTCTCCTGAACTCCTGAATCTGGCTGAATTAGATGAAGAGAGTATTAAAAAAAGATTTTTTCAAGGTCAATCTTTCTCCCGTGTCATTGTTATTCCTGGTTTACCCACCGATCTAAATCTTAAAGGAACTGTTTTACAGACGTTTAAAGAAAAGGGAATTGATTACGTTCTTGATTTTAAAACAATTCTAGAAGAACTGATTGAACGTGTTGAGGTTACTAAGAATTATATTCAAAGTCCTACCTTACAGTTGATTCGTATTTTAAAACGCTATGATTTGATCAAGGATTATCAATTAGAATTGTTTTAGCTCGTTATTTATGACAGAAAAAGAAACCTATATTTTACTGAATATGGTGGATGGACTGGGTCCCAGAACCATTCGATCCTTAAAGGAATATTTCCCTCATATTCAAGATGTTTGGGGTTGTAGTGCAAAAATATTAGAAGAAAAATTAAGAATCAAATCAACCGTTGTTCAAAATATTTTGAAAGCTTCTAAGGAAATCGATCTTAAAAAGGAACTAGATTTTATTCAGCAAGAAAAAATAGAAGTTCTTTCTCTGACAGATTCATCTTATCCCGCTTTATTGAAAGAGATTTACGATGCTCCACCTGTTCTTTATGTGAAGGGAAATACAAATTTTACTCAATCGATTGCTATGGTGGGGGCGCGCTCTTCTACCCATTATGGAAATGAAACAGCCTATAAATTAGCATTTCAATTGGTTTCATGTGGCTTGAGCGTGGTAAGTGGATTGGCGCGTGGGATTGATCTTCATGCGCATCGGGGAGCTCTTGCGGGTCATGGGAAAACAGTAGGAGTGATGGGATGTGGTTTTAGATACTTTTATCCTGAAGAACATCGATCTTTGTCCGAAGAGATTGTTAAAGAGGGAGGAAGTCTTCTATCAGAATTTTCATCAGACACACCTCCGGTGGGTGTCAATTTCCCTCGTAGAAATCGCATTATTAGTGGTCTTTCCATGGGAGTGGTTGTTGTTGAGGCAGCTCAAAGAAGTGGGTCTTTAATTACGGCAGATTTTGCTTTGGAACAGGGAAGAACAGTTTTTGCTGTACCGGGGCGTATTGATAGTCCTTCAGCTTCTGGAACCCTTCATTTAATTAAGGATGGGGCAAAACTGGTTCAATCTGTAGAAGATATTATTGAAGAATTGGGAATGGAACAGGAAGCGCTTGTAACTGTATCAAAATCTTTGGGTCAAGGCTTAGGTCCAGATGAAAATAAAGTCCTTCAGTCTATAGGGAATGATCCTGTGAATGTTGATCAAGTGAGGCATTTGGTACAGTTGGAAACATCAAAAGTCTTGTCTCTTTTGTTTCAATTGGAATTAAAGAAACAGGTGAAGCAATTACCAGGTAAATATTATGTAAGGACGTCTGTCTCGTCTCAAATTTGATTTCAAATAAAAATTTGCCTTGCGTTGAGATTAGAGACTGTGGACAATGAATGCTTCGTGTTTTCAGCAAGATTATTTTATTCATTGTGAGGCTTGAGTCAGAGGCTCATCAGCCTTTGGCTGAGACGTGCTCCAGACACAAGAGTGAAAAAACTAGGAAAAGGGTTTAAAAAATGCCGGGTAAGAAAGCAAAAAAGAGTGAAGGGGCTTTGGTGATTGTTGAATCTCCTGCCAAGGCAAAGACAATTAATAAAATCTTAGGGTCTCATTATGTTGTGAAGGCTTCCATGGGACATGTTCGAGATCTGCCTAAGAGTAAATTTGGTGTGGATGTAGAGCATGATTTTACGCCTGAATACAAAGTTCTTACAACCCGAAAAAAAATTGTCACAGAATTAAAAAAAATAGCAAGTGAGTCTGCAGAAATTTATCTAGCTCCTGATCCTGATCGAGAAGGAGAAGCCATTGCTTGGCATTTGGCTTCGTTATTTGAAAAAGAAGATAAAAAAATTCAACGCGTTACTTTTAATGAAATCACAAAAAATGCTGTTCTAGAAGCTTTCAAACATCCCCGACCATTGGATATGAATAAAGTAGATTCCCAGCAGGCCCGCCGGGTTTTAGATCGAGTTGTGGGATATAAAATTAGTCCTCTTTTATGGAAAAAAGTAGGAAAAGGCTTAAGTGCAGGGCGAGTGCAATCGGTTGCAGTTCGTTTAATTTGTGATCGAGAAGAAGAAATCAAAAAATTTATTCCAAAAGAATTTTGGTCTCTTGAAGCCCTTTTTAAGAAAAAATCTGAAGAGAATTCTTTTGAATCTCATTTGGATAAAATGAAGGGCGAAAGAATAGATATTTCAAATGGACAACTTGCCCATGAAGTTGTTTCAGATATTCAAGCCAAAGGTGCACCATTCATTGTTGCGAATGTTCAAAGCAAAGAAAGAACTCAAAAAGCTTACCCTCCTTTTATTACAAGTCAACTTCAACAAGCTTCTGCAACAGTTTTGAGATTTTCTGTTTATAAAACGATGAAGGTAGCTCAAGAACTTTATGAAGGTATTGAATTAGGAGAAGAGGGGAGCGTGGGTCTTATTACCTACATGCGTACAGACGCTTATCGAATTGCTCCAGAAGCTCAGGAAGAAGCTATTCAATACGTGAAGACCCGATTTGGAGAAGAATTTTTGCCTGAAACGCCTAATTTTTATAAGGCCAAAAAAGGGGCGCAAGAGGCTCATGAAGCGATTCGCCCTTCGTCTGCAAATCGAAATCCTGAAGACATAAAACAATATTTGTCAGAAGACCAGTACAAGCTTTATAGTTTGATTTGGAAAAGATTTTTGCAAAGTCAAATGGCTCCTGCGCTTCTTAAAACCCACACCGTTAATATTATTGCAGGTATGGGTTCTTCAAATTTAGATCAATGGGAAAAAGCAGAATATAGTTTTAAATCGACGGGGACAGAAGTCGTTTTCCCTGGATATTTGGTATTAGAAGAGCCTGTTGTTAAAAATGAGGAAGATGAAAAAGATAGTGAAGAGGAAAAGGATGTTTTATTGCCTAAGCTAGAAGTTGGGGAAGAATTACTTTTAAGTCAATTGATACCCAATCAACATTTTACGAAGCCACCTCCTCGTTATTCGGAGGCCAGTTTGGTAAAAGCATTGGAAGAAAATGAAATTGGAAGACCCAGCACTTATTCTCCGATTATTCAGACCATTGTTAAACGAGGATATGTCTTTAAAGAACGAGGAAGATTGATGCCTGCGGAGCTAGGTTTTACAGTGACGAAGCTTTTAGTGGAGCATTTTCCAAATATTATGAATATTGAGTTTACAGCCAAAATGGAAGCAGATTTGGATATGATTGAGGAAGGCAAAGAAGATTGGAAGAAATTGATCATTGAATTTTATCATCCATTTATGGAAACCTTTGAACTTGCTTCCAAGACGATGCAGTCGGTTAAACAGCCTCCGATTCCAACAGATGAAGTTTGCGAAAAATGTGGCTCAATGATGGTGATAAGAACCGGGCGTTTTGGAAAATTTATGGCATGCTCAGGCTTTCCAAAATGTCGAAATGTGAAATCGATTGATACAGGAATTGCTTGTTCCAAGCCTGGATGTACAGGTAAAATTGTGCAGCGTCGATCTAAGAAAGGAAGGACTTTCTTCGGATGTACACGCTATCCAGAATGTGATCTTGTGGCTCCAAGTCTTGAAAAAGCCCAAGGGGGCTCTACTTCAGAAAATGCTCAAGAAGAAGAGGAAACTGGGGATGACGAGGAAGCTTAAGAAATTCAAAATTCAAAAATCAAGATCCAAAGTTTACGAAGGAAATTGATTTCTTGATTTGTCATTTTGCCTGTAAAACGGCACTGTCAAGCGGGTATAGTAGCTTGGCTATTCTTCGTGATATTTGATTTTTGGATGAAATATGACTTCATATCTTGACCGCTTTTTTAAATACCTCTCCGCAGAAAAGAATGCTTCAGGTCATACCATCTCTAATTATCGGCGTGATCTTGACCAATTTGTTTCTTTTATGGGTAAAAGTGATCAGGATCTTTTATCCATTCATCATTTTGATGTTCGTCGTTTCTTGGGAGATCTTCAAAAAAAGGAGTATGCAAGGGCGTCTATCTTAAGGAAGGTGGCCGCTGTAAAAAGCTTTTTTAAGTATCTTTGGAGAGAAGGAATTATCCAAGAAAATCCTCTTGCATCCCTTTCATCTCCCAAAAAACAAAGATCTCTCCCTTCGTTTATGACGATTGAAGAGGTGCAGAAAATGCTTGAAGCACCAGATAAATCAGATTGGTTGGGGCGTAGAGATCAGGCTATTCTTGAACTTTTATATAGTACAGGAATTCGTGTCAGTGAATTGGTGGGGCTTAATTTAGAAGAAGTTGATTTTGGATCAGAACTCATTAAAGTTCGTGGTAAGGGAAAAAAAGAAAGAATTGTGCCCATGGGACGAATTGCAATCAAGACATTGCGAAGCTATTTAATGGCAAGACAAGATGCTCATGAGAAATATAGTGTTAGCGAACGGCCTAGTAAAAGGACACAAGCTCTTTTTATTAATAAGAATCAAGGTCGTTTGACCAGTCGCAGTGTTGAACGTTTGGTTCTTAAATATGGGAAGATGGCAGGAGTATCAAAAAAAGTGACACCGCATACTTTTAGACATAGTTGTGCGACACACTTATTAGATCGAGGAGCAGACTTAAGATCGGTTCAGGAGATTTTGGGTCATGTCAATCTTTCGACAACACAGATTTATACACATGTGACAGCAGAAAAATTGAAAAAAATTTATGATCAAGCTCATCCAAGAGCATAAAATTGTGGTGCGTTTTGCGATGTGCGTAAAAAAGTTATTATATCGCATGACACAATTCGCATGACAAAACGTGGTTCGATGGGAATAAAATTCAGATGATGATTTTGTATAACTTATTTTTTACGGTAGGTTTTTTTCTTGCCAGTCCTTATTTTCTCTTCAAATTGATTTATGCCGACAAGTGGCGTGAAGGTTTGAAGATGCGTCTGGGTTTTTATGATAAGGCTGTTTTTGAAAAGCTTAAAGATCGCAAAACCTTATGGGTTCATGCGGCTTCTGTGGGAGAAGTAAAAGCCATTTTACCTTTGATTAAAAAAATTCAAGAAAATCTATCTGAGTATCACATTGTTTTGACAACGGTGACCAGGACTGGAAATCGTTTGGCTCATGAGCTTTTGGATTCTTCTGCAACAGTGCTTTATTCTCCTCTGGATTTTCTTCTGTCTGTTAAAATTGCCTTACGTCTTATTCACCCAGAAGCGGTCATTTTGGTTGAAAGTGAATTATGGGCCAATATGCTTCATCAGTTACATCGAAAAAAAATTCCAATTGCTTTAATCAATGTCAGAATGTCGAAGCGAGCTTTTATTCGATATTTTAAAGCCGTTTTCTTTGTGAAGCATCTGATGAAAAAGCTTTCTCTTGTAACAGCCCCTACCACTCGCGAGGCAGCGAAGATGCTGCTTTTAGGCGTTCGTCCTTCGGTTGTTCATATTGCAGGCAACCTAAAACATGAAAAAGAGATTCCATCTTTGCCTACACAAGAGCAGAAAATAATTTTCTTAAAAGAACTGGGTTTCTCAAAGGATGCTTTAATTTTGATTGCAGGAAGCACTCATTCTGGAGAAGAAGAGGTTCTTTTGAGTCTTTATGTACAACTTTTGAAAAGATTTGGTCAGTTGCGATTAGTGCTTGCTCCACGTCATCCTGATCGTGCAAATCAGATTATGGATTTGGTGAAAGAAAAGAAATTAAAAGGCAATTGTCGAACTAAGTTCATACCAGAACAAAATCAAGCGAATCCCGTAGATGTTCATCAAGTTCTTGTTTTAGACACTATTGGAGAACTTGAAAAAATTTATGCATTGGGAGATATTATTTTTATTGGGAAGAGTTTGTTAAGAGGAGGGGGGCAAAATTTCTTGGAACCTGCCCAATTTGGAAAGCCGATCCTCTTTGGTTCTCACATGGAAAATTTTGAAGATATGGTCAGTGCTTTTGTTAGAGGTGGTGGGGCCATTCAAGTCAAAGATGAAAGAGAGCTGGGAGAAGTTTTAGAACGTTTACTCAAAAATCCTTCTGAAAGAAAAAGTCTGGGTGAAAAAGCGATAGAGATTCTTTTGTCTCAGAGAGGTGCTTTGGATAGAAACTTTAAATTATTAGAAAGTTTACTTAAATTAAAATGAACAAAATAGGCATCAATCCCGCTACGAGGCAAGCTTTTATAGTCCCCGAAGTGGGGCAATCCACGGAGGCAGGAACAGCACCCATCGGTGTAACTCCGTGGTTACCTCTCCTGGGACAAGCTCTTCAGCGCCTGCGATTACAAGAATCCACAGACGTCAGTCTGTGGAGCTTCAGAAATTTTATTTTTTTTCTAGTATGTGTATTTGTATCATTTTCTCTTTTAGCTGATTCAATTCAAGAGCGAACATCTTCTCAAGTCTTTTCGATTAGGGAACTGGTACAAAGGGGTCTTGAAAATTCCAGAGAATTAAAATTGATGGATCAAGATATTGAAAGAGCTAAAAAAGAATTAAAATTCGCAAAAACATCCTATTTCCCTCATTTAACTTTGCAAGGGAGCTTGGGAGTAGATCTTCTATCGCCTGCGAGTTTCGATGCAAATCGTAATTTGGGGTCAGATCTTGTTTTGGATTGGAACTTTTTCCAAAATGGCCTTGTCTTTTTTAGAGTAGCTCAGGCAAAGGCGCAGGTAGAACTCGCCATTCTTCAAAGAAAACATCAGGAAATAGAGCTTAGCTTTCAATTTGAAAATCGTATTTGCGAGCTTCTAGATAAGAAAGCATTGATCACATTACAAATCCATGAATTGGATTTAGAAAATAAATCTTTAGAAAAAACCCAATCTGAATTTCAACAAGGTAAAACACGGCGTATGGATGTTTTGAAAGTTAGAACAAAGATGTTTGAAAAACAAAACACACTTGAAAGAATGAAACGAGAATATGATTTTTTATTTAAAAAGCTTAAAGAAGATATGAATTTACCTTTGAATGAAGATCTTCAAATTTCGTGGGATATATCTTTAACCCCTTTTTCTAAAACAAAAGAAATGTGTACAGAGCTTGCCCTGGCAAATCGTACAGAAGTTAAAGAAGGAGAAATTCAATGCAACTTAAGCGAAAAGGCTTTAAAAGTTGCAAAATTAGGTAGATTCCCTCGTTTAGACCTTTTTGCAGGAAATGCATTTGCACTTGATGATTTTGAAAGAAGTACAGATCAGTTTCAATTTAGAACCGGTGTGATTGCCAGATATCCCCTCTATGATGGAGGGGAAACAAAATTACAGATTACCTTGGCAGAATTGGCCAAGAGAAAAGCTTATTTCCAATGGGATCAGACAAAACAAAAAATTGAAGACGAGGTAGAAAAAGCTTATAGCCAAGTTTTAGATGCTCAAGTTCTTTTAGATTTAGGAAAATCGCAACTTCAGGATATACAGACAGAACTAGAACAATCTGAGATTGAATATAAGAATGGAAATCTGTCTGATTTTGAATGGCAGGAAGCCACCCTGACTTCTGAGCGGGCAAGGGTGAGTGATGATAGTCTTAAACTGAATGTTTTAAAGGCTTGGGTTTCCTTAGCGAAGGCGTTAGGGTTTAAAAGTTTAGAAGAAGCTTTTATTGAAAAGTAACGAATCTAAATCATAAAATAAAGATAATGAAAAACACGCGACGACTCATATTATGGATTGGGCTTCCTCTCTTTATCTTAGGTATTTCTATTTTTGGAATTTTTAAATCTTTAGATGATGAGCATTTTCAATCTTTGAAAGCTAGAGTTTTGAGAGGAGATATTCGTCAGGTCATTCGAGGTGTGGGATATTTGGAAGCAGACGAACTTGTTCCTATGGTGAGTCATTTACCTGGGAAGATTGAAAAAATAGAGGTTGAAGCAGGAGCTTCTGTTCAAAAAGGGCAGCTTCTTTTTCAAGTGCGCAGTCCTAATTTTCAAAAAGAATATCGTTTGATCAAGGCCAAATACTACCAAGCGAAATTAGAGCTAAAAAAATTGTTGTCTAAATCAAGTGAGACAGCCACTTTAGAGGCTCAAGGGTCTTTGGAAAAAGCCCAAAAACTGACTCAAACCATACAAAAAGAATTCTCAGATAAAACAGATCTTTTTCAAAAGGGTTTTATTTCAAAAAAAGAAATGGATGACACTCAAAGTCGTCTAGAAAACGCTCAATCTGAAGAAAAAATCGCGTTGAAAAGATTTGAGGATCTTTCGAAGCCCGCTTCCAAAGAAGAAGTAGAATTGCAACAAGCAGAATTGGCAAAGATGAAATTAGAATTAGAAGTATTGAATCGTCACTGGAAAAAAAGACGTGCTCGCGCATCTTTTGACGCTCTTGTTGTTGAAGTTACAAAGAAAAAGGGGGATGTTGTAAAAGAAGACGAAGTTGTCTTAACACTGGTAAACACACAAAAGCCTTGGGTTGTTCAAGCCTCCGTTTATGAAACAGATATTCCTAAAATTAAAAAAGGTCAAAAGGCTATTTTAAAGCTCTCTGGAATGGATGGAACTTATCAAGCTCAAGTATCGGAGATTTCTCTGATTGCTAAAATAAATGGTAATATTAGAAAATTTCCTGTCAAACTTTTACTTCAGGATAAAATCAAGGAATCGGTGCGTTTGGGAGTGGGAGCTGAGTATGAAATTCTTATTGAAGAAAGAAAAAATGTTTTAATGTTACCCCTCCAGTTTATTGTTAGAAAGCCAGGAGGGTTGGGTGTTTGGCTTTTGGAGAAAAAGAAGAAAAAATTTGTACCTTTGATTTTGGGTATCAGTGATGAAAATAATATTGAAGTTATTTCTGGCTTACAAGAAAAGCAGGAAGTTATTTTGTTAGACCCTTATGTAAAAGAGAATTGAAAAAGCATGAGCTCTGTCACTGAGTTAGATTCTTTAACCGAAAAAGTTTATGAGAAGAATCTTTCTGTCAAGACTTCAGTTCTGATTCGAGTTGAAGGAGTGGCAAAACATTTCCCAGTCGGATTAGGGAAGGTAAGTGCTTTAAAAACAATTACTTTGAATGTTCATGAGGGAGAATTTCTATCTATTTTAGGACCCAGTGGATCTGGTAAAAGTACCTTGCTTCATATTTTAGGTCTTTTGTCGAAACCCACTGCAGGAAAGATCTTTTTTGAGGGAATCAATATCTCTTCTTATCCTGAAAATTATTGGGCAAATTTGAGAAGTAAAAGAATAGGCTTCGTTTTCCAATCTTTTCATCTTTTAAATGCGCTTTCAGCTTTGGAAAATGTTGAGATGCCTTTGATTTATCAGCATATCCCTCCTCACGTGAGAAAACTTAAAGCCCTTGAAGCTTTAGAAAAAGTGGGCATGACGCATCGATCCCATCATTTCCCTTATCAGCTTTCTGGAGGGGAGGCTCAGCGTGTTGCCATTGCTCGAGCCTTGGTAAGCTCTGCTTCGATTATTTTGGCGGATGAACCCACTGGAAATTTGGACACTCAAACAGGAAAGGATATTTTAGCCCTTTTGAAAACTTTGAACAAAGAAGGGAAAACCCTCATTATTGTTACACATGATGGGGCGATTGCCAGTTATGCGGATCGCAAAGTTTTTTTGCAGGATGGGAGTCTTTCGCAATGTTCAAACCCGGATTAATTCTCATTTATGACAACATTAAAATCTCCTTTCAAATGTTGTCTTCACACAAATTAAGATCTCTCTTAAGTGTTATTGGAATTGTGTTTGGGATTTTAACCCTTTTGGTGACTTTAGCCATAGGAGAGGGAACCCGGCAAAAAATTTTAAGGACTATTGAGGCGATGGGGGCCAATTTGATTTCAATTAGTCCTCAGAGTATATCCGAAGAAGGGCGATGGATTCAGAATAGACCTCTGACTTTACAAGACATTCAATGTTTAGAACAGTTACAAGGAATTGTTGCTTATGCCCCTTTTTTAGGTTCTGCTTTTATGATGAAAGTAGGCTCTACTGAAAAGGTTATTACTTTGGAAGGAGTGACTTCTTCTTTTGCTCTGGTTCGTGATTTAAATTTACAGAGGGGGCGTTTTTTGGTGGAAGAGGATATCTCCCACAATGCAAAAGTTGTTGTCTTAGGATGTCAATTGGCGCAAGAGCTTTTCCCTAATCAAAATCCTCTGGGGCAAACTTGTCATTTATTGGATTCAAACTTTCAAATCATCGGAGTTTTAGCTCAAAAAGGAAGAATATGGGGAGTCGATTTTGACAGAGAAATTTTCTTACCCATAACTACTTTGCAAGAAATGCAAGGGCAGAGTGGTGAAATTCATGGTGTCTGGATACGTTCTTCCTCTTCTCATTTAGTGAAGAGTGTCATTCATCAAACGCAAGATCTTTTTAAAGATAGAAAACTTGAGATTTGGGATCAAGAAGAATTGCTCATAAAGAAAAACCGTATCACCTATGCCTTTAAATGGGCCTTAGGGTCTATTGCAATGATAAGTCTTATGATTGGGGGAATTGGCATCATGAATGTTTTACTGGTGTCCGTTTCAGAAAGAGTTAAAGAAATTGGTGTGAGAAAAGCGGTTGGGGCCACAGCATGGGATATTCTCTTTCAATTTATTTTTGAATCATTTTTTCTTACTTTTATGGGTGCTCTAGTAGGAATTATTTTGGGTGTATTGATCAGTGGCTCTATTACGATGATTCT
>JAYRIK010000195.1:0-2070 GCA_041906865.1 Candidatus Auribacterota bacterium | reverse complement strand
TTCCATTGACCCTAATATTTTTTTCACCCAATTCATAAGCCAGATATCGAATAGAAGTTTCTAAAGCTGCTTTGGCAACACCCATGACGTTATAATTTGGGACAACCTTATAACCTCCCAAATAAGTAAGGGCAATGACGCTTCCCCCTCTTTTTTCTAATAAGGGAAGGGCTCTTTTGACAATTGCAGGTAGGGAATAGGCACTAATATCAAGCGCAAGACGAAATCCATCTCTTGAAGTGCTTAAAAAATCTCCCTCTAATTCTTCTTTTCGCGCAAAAGCAATACAGTGAACTAAAATATCTAAATGAGAGAAGGACTTTGAAAGATCGCGAAAGGCGGTGTCGATTTCTTCATCTTTTGAAACGTCGCAAGGGAGTATAACAGGATCTTTAAGTGTGCTTGCAAGCTCTCGAACATTTTCTTCAATACGCTCGCCTTGGTACGTAAGGGCTAGACGGGCACCATGATTGTGAAGAGCTTGAGCAATGGCCCAAGCAATACTGCGTTTATTTGCAACACCAAACACCAAAGCGTTTTTACCTTCGAGAAGCATGGTTGCCTCATTAAATTTTGACTAGTATCTCTTTTTTTGAGATGAAGAGTCAATAAAAAATGAAAAGATAGTCAAAATGTAAGGAATTCACATCTCCTTTATTCCCGATAACTTATGTCTTTATATATGATCAAAAAATTATGCAAATGGGCTTTTTCATGGTATAATAAAACGTTGTGCTGTGGGGCGGGACAGTATCCTAAGAGGATGCGATCTAATTCGTTGTTCTAGAAGGGGTTACTGCACATGTTTTTGAATGATCAGGGTTCCCAAACCTTTCGCCGGGGTCTTTCTATTTGCCTCATTGTAGCTTTCTTCTTTACGGGGCTTTTCCCTGGAGATTTCTCGGCTTCAGCAGTAGAAAAAGTAGTTAAAAGTCCCTCTTTAGATTTGAATGTTTCCTCGTTTGAAAAATTACTTCAATTAAATCTCACTTCAGCCCGTCTTCAAAAAACCTTTAAAGGTCAGGATCAAAATAAATTTATTATTTTGCTTCAAGATCTTCATTGTCAATCTCAAGCTCAACTCTCCATTGCTCAAACCCTTCGCGAGATTCAAAACAGACTTGGATTAAATCAAATTTTATTAGAAGGTGCTGAGGGGCCTTTTCAAATGAGTTTGATTCAGGCTTTTCCTGAAAATACTGTTCGAGAACGTGTTGCCCGACATTTCTTAGAAGAAGGGTATTTTACAGGAGCAGAATATGAAGCAATTCGAGATGGATGGCCCGGAAAGTTTGAATTGTTTGGCGTCGAAGAAACTTCGCTTTACCTGCGCAATCTCAAAGCTTTTCGAGAAGTTAAGATTCTTTATCGAAATTTAAAACCTCAGTTAGAACAATGGGAGCGTGAGATTCAAAGATTGATCAAAGAAAAAGCGTCGAGCGATCTTCAGTTTTTTATTCAATCTGAAAAATATTTTAGAGAGGAGGGAAAGTTAACTTCGGAAACCATTAGTCGATTAAAAGAAACTTTGAAAAAGAATCATCAATCTTTGCCAGATTCAGTGAAAAGTATGATGGATTTGAAAGAACAGGGAGAAACTTTTTCTCAAACGAAAATTGAACTTGAGCAAAAATCTTTATTAGAAAAGCTTAGCAAGGGTCTTATGCAAGAGGATATGAAAGAGTTTATAAAAAAACAACTCGAGTATCGTTTGGGATCTTTAAAAATAGAAGGTTATCACGCGTATTTGAAATCAATTTATGAAAAAATAGAGAAAAACTTTGAAAAAGATTTTCCACTTCTTGAGGAATATTTCTCGTTTCTTGAAAAACAAGAAAAATTGGACTTAGAGAAGTTAATTGAAACTTGTTTAAGCGATTTAAAAGGTATGATTGAAAGGATGGTTCAAAAAGAAAATTTACAAGACGAATGGAAGTTAAAACAAGAATGGGATTTTGTGAATGACTTCATTCAGTTGAAGTTGCCTAGAAAAGATTTGGAGAAGGTGAAGGAGATGGATTTTTATAAATTGCCAAAAAATTTTGGTTCACTCATTCAGCTTTCCAAACA
>JAYRIK010000194.1:0-3332 GCA_041906865.1 Candidatus Auribacterota bacterium | reverse complement strand
CCATAAACAGGATAAAGCTCTACCATCTTACGCAAATTTTTAACAGCTTCCTCAGGTGCAAACTCAAGAGAAAGAAAGGTAACATGAGGTGTTACAACCCCTTGCCCATATGATTTTAAACCCAAGCCTGGAACACCGTACTCAGCATATCCATCACCCGGAGGAACAGAACAAGGAGACATTCCCCAAACTGGATATCCTAAATCTTCCTTTGCGTAAGAAATATGGGCTTGAACATATCTTTGATCGTTTAAACCTAATCCTTTGGGAGCTAATTCTTTTTCATCAATAATCATCGTTGGCATAAGAGCTTCAAAAAGACTTCCTCCCCAACTTGGGACAATGGGAGTTCCCTTAAAAACATAATACCCTCCAAAAAATTTATTTCCCATTACCTCTTTTTTGACACGATTTTGAGGTTCTTGAGCCTGCCATGTATATTCCTTAGGCAAGGTTCTTGCCATCTTAAACCAATGTTCGATAGGGGCTTGATCGCGACCAATACTCATATAACTAATAGCTCGAGGTTCCGTATAAAAAGCTCCATAATGATATTCTGCATAGACACCTACATTCGTATAAAATCCATGAAACATTTGAGCTTCTACAGAATCATAAAAAAAAGAAAAATCTCTTTTCGCAATTAATTTTTGACAACGATCTCCCAACTCTTTTGGAAAAGCATTTTTAACCACAATAAGCCCCACGGTCAACCATCCCTCATCGACATAACTCACGAAATTGCTGGTGCGTTCGGCAGTGGTTGTGTCGTAGTAGTTATAAAGAAAGTTATGATAGGACTCTAGTTTTTCTATTGTGTCTAAAACTTTTGTAATTCTCTGAACTGCCTCTTTTTGATCAATAAAACCCAGATCAAGTCCAGAAACTAAACACATCAAATAAAGACCGACATTCGTTACATTCGTATAGTCACCAATAAAAGTTTTTGGATCTAGAGTTGCCTCTTTCGGGAAAGCAATATTATCCAAAGGCAAACCGGTTTCTTGATCGACAATATCTCTAAAAAACCCCCATGAATCTTTTGCTACTTCTTTTAAAAAAGCCTTATCATCCTCAGAGAATTTCTTCTTAAGGTTAACCTCTTTTGGGAAACCCTTTAAGCGCTTAATAAGAACATGCGCTCTGGCTTCTCCTTCAACTTTGTCTGATTCTTTAGCTATCTTTTTAGGAACAGAATCGCTAATACTGGGACCAGGCTCACCTGTACGAACCAAACGAAAATCATCAAAATAAAGAGTTCCAACTTTTTTATCTACTAAGCGATCTTTTAAAACAAGAACCATTTCTTCAATATCACTCCAGTCTGTAATACCTGACATTTTATTCAAAGGGATAGAAATCTCTTTCCAATCATCCCCCACTCCCTCTACTGTAAAACCTCCTACCAATTTCTCAGAACTATCTGGAGTTTTTGATTTTTTAAATTCAATTCTAAATCGATGGGTATATCCTGCTTTAGCATCTCCCTTTACAAAAAAATTAATGTGATCATATTCTTTTAAATTTTTCTTCAAAAGCTGCGTCCAAAAACCACCTTGGGCTTGTTCGGGAGAATCCAAATCATAGTCGACCTTCAAGGAAAAACCCTTTTCACCATGTCGAACATCCACATCTAAAGAAACATTGCAATATTGATCTGCATCATCCGGGTTCAAACACCATGCTCCTGAGCCACCTCCTAAAGAATTATTTAACTCGCCAAGATTAAAATCATGAATCAGAACCTGAGGAAGGTCATCAGAGAAAGAAAATCTTTGAACAAAAAAGAAAAGCAACAAAAACGCGAACTTCCTCATTGCATTGAATCTCCTTTTGAAGGGCTTTAAAAGTCTTACTAAGAAATCATTTTCGTAGATTATATCAAATGGAATCAATAATAAAACGGTACAGATATAATGAACCCCCTCTTTCTCCCTTAAACTAAGGGAGATGAGGGGGTTATTTTTGCATCACACCAATCTGCTATTCAGCTGAAAAGAAAATATTATCTACATAAATCGTTCCGGTTTTTGGCTTCGTATTCATATCATCAAAAACCATGACAAATTCTGTAGCCTTGGTTAAATCTTTTAAGCCTCGAAATTCTGACAGAGGGATTTTTGCCAATTTCCACTCACCGGTTACTTCTGTATAAAGATTTTTTCCTACTTCATTGGGGTTCTTGAGTTCAAGCTTAATCACCTTGCTAAAACCCTTTTGTGGATCGCCTTTGATATAAAAATTCAAAAACTTATATTTGGAGAGATCCAACTCTTTAAGCTTCATCCACATTCCATTGTAAGCAGGAGCTGGAGAGTCCACATCATAATCCAGACGAAGACTCATACCTTTATCACCAAATCTCTCTGCTGTCTCAAAGCTTTCAGTGCACCCTTGAGTTGTATCGTTGGGATCTTTGTTCCAAGCACCAAAATCATAGGCATTTTCGGAAGGTTTCTCACCTAAATCAAAATCATGAACCAAAAGCTGATCTGCTGCAAAGCTAGACCCATTCCAACACATAGACAAAACAGCTACTGCTGCTAAAATCATGGCTTTCATCTTCATAAACATCCCATCCTTTTCTTATGGTTAGTACATTCCCTAAAGGACTATCCTAAGGGAACTCTCTCCTTCCGAGGTTATAAAGCATCTCTTCTTACTTATTCAATTGCAATGAGATCCATCATCTACAGATGAAAGGAATTTTACCGAATTCCCTCATCTAAATAAACAAAAAAGAACCGATTCTTATTTCAACTTTACATGCAAGCTTGAACAAGAACCAGCGCTCTCGAAAAATAACGATAGGCCTGAAGTCGTGCTTCTTTTGAAAAAAGAGCCTTCATCTTTAAAACACCTACATCCCGACAAGCAATCTCGACAAAAGTTTTCTCTTCTGCTTCTAAATACAATCTTCGAACTTCATCAGGATATAAACCATTTAAATAGTCTTTGGCTAGACCATAGGCACAAACAGGTTCTTCTTTTTGAATAATTTCAGATAAGGGAGTCACCATGTCTATCAGAAGAGGCCAAACAACATCTTTTCCATCTAAAAGACTTTGAAAATGAGAATGCTGTTCCCGAGTTCCCAATCCATAATCACTTAACAAATTTCCTCCCATTCGTCTCCACCACTCACCCAAAGTTTCTGCGTGAGCATCAGCACTATAAAACACGGGAAGAAGAATTTTTTTCTTTTCCAAAGCATGCAAAATGAGAGCAGCTAAAATTTTTGCTTCCTTTTCAATAGAATCGAGTTGTTTTTCAAATCCTATTGAAATAATCTGATCAAAAAGCTTTCCAATTTCATCATCTGAGTTTTTCTT
>JAYRIK010000193.1:0-2462 GCA_041906865.1 Candidatus Auribacterota bacterium | reverse complement strand
CTGAAGTTTGTGAATATTGTCTTGAGTGTACGAAGTCCACAGGTTGTCCCGGGCTTACATTTGAAGAAACAGATTATGGTCCTAAAGTTGTGACGGATCTTTCGACTTGTGTTTCAGACATGGCTTGCACCAAGATCAAGGCTTGTCCTTCTTTTGAAAATATCATTATCAAACGCTCAGCAAAAATAAAAGATCCTCTTTCTGGAATCAATCTCGATCGCTTCCCAGAACCCCGCCGTTGGTTTGTAGATTCTCAGTGGCGAACTTATATTTCTGGAGTGGGAGGTATGGGAATTGGTGTTTTAACTTCTATTCTGGTTCATGCAGGAATGAAGGCGGGATATCATGTTTTGTTTTGCGATAAAAAAGGTTTAGCCATTCGTAATGGAGGCGTTTACTCTGAAATAACCTTTTTAAAAGGGCCCATGCGTCTTTCTCCCCTTATCCCCAATGGAAAAGCAGATTTACTTTGGGGTCTCGATGCTCTTGAGGCAGTACGTGCCTTAGACCCTAACATGCGTTTACGCATTGGAAGCCCTGAGAGAACAGAAGCCTTTTTAAATACGCATAAGACTCCGACAATACGAACCTTGATGGGCCTCGATCATTTTTCAATTCAAAATTTAGAGTCCATGGTGAAGCAGTACACAAGAAAAGATCAATATTATGGTTTTGATTTTTCTGAGATTTCCGAAAAATTTTTAGGTTCTAAGCTCTATGCTAATTTAGTGATGCTCGGTGCTGCATTTCAACGGGGAACGCTTCCGCTCAGTTTAGAAAATATTTTGGGAGCCATTCAGGATACGATTCGTGGCGATTTGAAGAAAAATATAACGGCATTTAGTTTGGGGCGAAGACTGATCCTTTCTCCTGAGCTTTTCAAAGATCAAGATACCAGCACTTTTCAAAGTTTGTTTGAAGAGAAACAAAAATTTTTATCTTTGAGATGGAAGGGTCGTAAACTTTCCATGGCTTATCGAGAATTGGTTCAAGGGGCTTTAACACAATTAGATTTGGATGATGAGATTTTAAGACATTTTGCCCTTCGGGTTTATGATCTTATTCAGTTTGAAGGAATTCATTACGCAAAAACTTATATTGATCGAGTTCTTTCTATCTATCATAAGGATCGCTTTGAATTTAAATATGATGCCACGAAAGCTGTTATTTTTAATTTGGCTAAAGTCATGCTTATTAAAGATGAGGTTTATGTGGCTCATCTTTTGACCAGCCCTGAAAAAAGAGAACGCGATCGTATTCGTTATCATGTGGATGAAAAGGCAGGGGATCGTGTCAGTTATCGTCATTTGAATCGCCCTCAATTTACAATATTGGGAAAAGATGTTGAATTTGATATGGTGACAAAAGACTGGCAGCTCAATTTAATGAAACATTTTAAGTTCTTAAGAAAGCTTCTGCCTCAATGGCATCAAAAAGAGAAAGATTTTCGACAATGGTATAGCAAATTGGTAGATCGATTTGATTATCAAGATGAATCTTCTTATGTTCTTTATATGAGAGCGCTTCAAACACCGGAAGAAGTCAGAGGCTATCGAAAAGTACGTTATCCTAAAATGGAAGAAGCGCGTTTGAAGGTGAGTGAGCTTTTGGGGTCATCCCGCCGAGAAAAAGAAGTTCCCGCTTCGATTTCGAAAAAATCCCAGCATTCAAAAATAAAACTTTGACGTTGAGATTTTTTAATACACATCAACCTCAGCAGAAAAAAGAAATTAATTGTTTTAGATCTATAGACTATGGAATCAAAATTAAATCAACCGAAAGTTCGCTTTGCCCCAAGCCCCACAGGCTTTCTCCATATCGGAGGAGCCAGGACAGCCCTTTTTAATTGGTTGTTTGCACGGCATTCCAATGGAATTTTTGTTTTAAGAATTGAAGATACAGATCAGGTTCGTTCTGAAGATAGGTTTCGTGATGAAATTTTAGAAAGCCTGACATGGCTTGGTTTGAATTGGGATGAGGGGCCCCTTTATCAATCCCATCGTTTTGATTTATATCGTGAATATGCTGAAAAGTTGATTCAACAGGGTCTGGCTCAGAAGAGAGAAGGCGCGGTAATTTTTAAAATTCCAGAGCAGACGGTGCGTATTCATGATGTGGTTTATGGAGATTTAGATTTTGATAATAGTCTTTTAGGTGAACTCGTTATTTTAAAATCAGATCAAACTCCGACGTATAATTTTTCTTGTGTCGTAGATGATGCCTTGATGGGGATTACCCATATTATTCGAGGGGATGATCATATTTCCAATACCCCTAAACAAGTTGCTTTGTATCAGGCATTGGGATTTACGCTACCTATTTTTGCGCATGTTCCCATGATTTTGGGATCAGATGGCAAGCGCTTGAGCAAACGACATGGGGCAACAGCTGTAACGCAATATCGAGAAGCCGGCTTTCTTTCTGAGGCGATTGTCAATTTTCTTTCTCTTCTGGGGTGGTCT
>JAYRIK010000192.1:0-2092 GCA_041906865.1 Candidatus Auribacterota bacterium | reverse complement strand
TTAAAATGATTTCGAACATCTTACTATTTTCTAAAATTTTTCCCCGTTCTATTTCTAATAAATCGCCTGTAGCGAGAGCTAATCGAAGCTTTTGAACATGAGTTCGCGTAGCCCCATATTTAAATGTACGAGCTCCAGAAGCATTGGTAGCAACCGTAGCGCCTAAAAATGCATTTGTTTCAGTGGGGTCTGGGCCATAAAAATATCCAAGAGCTGAAATCCTTTTTTGAAATTCTCCCAGGCGTAGACCTGGAGGAATCACAGCTTGGATTTTCCCATCAGTTTCATTTTTAAAATAAAATTGATAGGGAATTTGCGAAAATTCATCTTTGCCTTCAATGATTTCAAGAATGTCTTCATTTTTTTCAGGAAACACGTGAGTAAAGAGGGAAGTTGCTAAAACCTCTCCTTCTAATGGAATGGCTCCTCCCACCAGTCCTGTATGATTTCCAGCGGGAGTGACGGGAATGTTGTACTTATGGCAAATGGAAAGATAAGAAGCCATTTGCTTTTCAGTTTGAGGAAAACTGACAGCATCTGCTCGCCCCTCTTTCATTCTGGAAGCATCATTTAAAAATTCTTGAAAAGAGGAAGGATCGGTTTTTCGAAGGATCTCTTTTAGTTTTTTATCTAAGGGAGAAATTTGAGGGGATTGAGAATGGATTTTATGCATTTGTGAACTCGTCATGCGGCTTGCGTCGAGTGTAAGAAAATATTTTATAAACGTAGAACGCGGTACACAGTACGGATTATGATCTTCTCGTCGATCTCATTAATTGATCTGCTTGCGGAGGTTGAAATCCCATATATCCTTCATGTCTTTCAGCTAATTCTAGAACAGAAAAGGATTCTCCCTTAAGAACTTCAGGTTTTGTGAAGATTTGGCGCAAAACAGAATTTTTCTTTCCTACAATAGATCCTGTAAACTCGATTCCTGCCTGAGTCATTTTTTCAACGGCACTTTCTATGTTATCGACTTGAATAGCGACATGGTGAAGTGTATTATCTCCAAATTTTTTGACCCATCCAGGAATGACACTGGTTTTACCTTCTTCTCCCATTTTACCTTGGTCGATAAAGATAGCAGGAAGTCCCGGTTTTCTAAGTACAATGGCAAACCAGTCTCCATAATCTAAAATTCCTTTGGGACCAATGCTCCAATCACGTTTAAAACCAAGATTAAAGAATTTTTTGGCTCTTGCATAAACATCAGAGGTTCTGAGGGTAATATGATCTGCAACGGGGCGAAAACCAATACCTACTTTTTCTAGCTCAGTGGCAATATAATGAGCGGCTTTGTTTTTCTTAAGATAATCTTCAATATATCTGACTATAACTTTCTCAGCAGCATCCATGCGGCTATTATAGCATTTCATTAGAGTTAAGGAATATTTTTTATAATAATGATGTGAGAAGTTGATGACATTGGGTGTTGTAGGTTGTAAAATTTATAGTAATTCATTTCTTGGAATTACTAATTACGGTTTATGTTTATATATCATTTGAAAGGATGATCATGCCAAATTTTCATTATCAAAACCCTTTTCCTTTAAAAAAGGATTCTACAAAATATCGTCTTCTAACCAAAGACCATGTTTCTATCAAAGAAGCGTTGGGGCGAAAAGTTCTTGTGATTGAATCACAGGCTTTAACGATGCTTGCCCGTGAAGCTTTCAACGATGTTTCATTTTTTCTTAGAACCGCTCATTTGGAAAAAGTTGCTAAAATTCTTGAGGACCCTGAAGCTTCCGCCAATGATCGTTTTGTTGCGATGACTTTGTTAAAAAATGCACAGATTGCTGCTCAGGGTCAGTTGCCTTCTTGCCAAGATACGGGAACCGCCATTGTCATGGCGTATAAGGGAGAGCAGGTTTGGACTGGGGGAGAAGATGAAGTTTATCTTTCAAAGGGAATTTATGAGGCTTTTCAAAACAGAAATTTACGCTACTCACAATTAGCTCCTATTTCTATTTTTGAGGAAAAAAATACGGGAACTAATTTACCTGCTCAAATTGAAATCGAATCGACGCACGGCAATGAATATCACTTTTTATTCTTAGCCAAAGGGGGAGGCTCTGCCAATAAAAGTTTT
>JAYRIK010000191.1:0-3062 GCA_041906865.1 Candidatus Auribacterota bacterium | reverse complement strand
TGAATTTTTTATGGTACGTGTCGCAAGTCTTTATGCATCGGATTCAGACATGATTCCTTTGGTGGATGAAAAGACTCGGACTCTTGTTTCAAAGCGAGATGATTATTTTATGAAAGGAGTTGTTCCAGAACTTGAGAAAAATGGCATTGTTCGCGCTGAACCTCAAATGTTGCAAAATTCAGAAATGGATTATCTCAAGAGATTCTTTGAAAAAGAATTATTACCTGTTTTAACTCCTATAGCTATTCAGGATGAGAGTCCTCTTCCTATGTTTGTTTCTTTAAAGTTACATGTCCTTTTTGCGCTTTCTGATATTCAAAAGCAAGGTCGTCTAAAATATGCGTTGGTTGAAGTTCCTTCAAATTTTCCACGAATGATTGTTTTGCCTCGTTTATCAACAGAATATCGGTTTATTCTTTTAGAAGATGTTTTAGCTCTTTTTGCAAAAGATCTTTTTTTAGGGTATGAAATTGTGGATCAAGGTTTGATCCGATTGACAAGAGGGGCTGAAATGACTTTAGATGAAGAAAAAGACGAAGATTTTCTAAAAGTAATGGCGGAAGCGCTTCAAATGCGTCGCCTTGCCCCCATTGTCCGTTTAGAAGTGAAACTTTCTAAACATCTTTTGGATTTTGTGAAAACTAGATTTAACGTTACAGATCAAAAAATCTATGAAGTGAATGCATGGATGGATTTAAAGACGATTTCACAGTTGGCTTTTCAGCCTGGATTTGACGCTTTAAAACGTCCATCTTGGGAACCACGTATTGTTCCTGATTTCCAAGATGTGGAGGATATCTGGAAATTATTAAAAGAAAAAAATGTTGTGACACTTTTACCCTATCATTCTTTTGCGAGTGTGAATCGATTTTTGGAAACAGCTGCCAGTGATCCGGATGTTCTTGCAATCAAGCAAACCCTCTATCGATCTGGACAGGACTCCAGCATTATCTCATCTCTTGGAAAAGCAGCAGAGAATGGAAAACAAGTGACAGTTTTGGTCGAGTTGAAAGCAAGATTTGATGAGGAAAAAAATATTGAATGGGCTCGTCAGCTTGAAAAAGTGGGGGTGACGGTCCTTTATGGTGTGGCCGGACTTAAAACACATGGCAAGGCTTGTCTGGTGGTTCGACGAGAGCCAGAAGGCATTAGGCGTTATGTTCATCTTTCAACGGGAAATTATAATGAGAAAACAGCACGTCTTTATTCAGATATTGGTTTTTTTACCAGTGATGAAAATTTTGCCAGAGATATTTCTGGTTTTTTTAACATGATTACAGGCTATTCCCAGCCTCTGGTTTGGTCTAAAATAGAAGTGGCCCCCTATACCTTGCGTAATCGTTTGATTCGATTAATCATGCGTGAGGCCATGAGAAGCTCCAAAGAAAAGCCTGGTTTAATCATGGCAAAAATGAATTCTTTAGTGGATTCTAAAATAATAGAAGCACTTTATCGAGCTTCTCAAGCTGGGGTAAAAATTAAACTCAATATTCGAGGAATTTGTTGTCTTAAGCCAGGGGTAGGGGGTTTGAGTGAAAATATAGAAGTAGTGAGCATTGTGGATATGTTTCTTGAACATAGTCGCATGTATTATTTTGCGAATGGTGGAGAAGATGAATTGTATCTAGCAAGTGCAGATTGGATGCCACGCAATTTAGATCGTCGTCTTGAAATTATGTTTCCCGTTGAAGGTCAAAATAAAAAAGATTTATTAGAAATTTTAAATTTATATTTCAAAGATAATGCAAAATCATGGCGACTTTGTTCAGATGGTTCCTACGAACGTTTAAAATTAGAACAAAATAAGATATTTAGAGTGCAAGAATTTCTTTGTAAAAGAGCAGTGGAAGAGGAAGAGATGTTTAAGAAGTCTCTTCCCAAAGAATTAAGACCTCAAAGGGCTTCAAAAGCAATCTAACTCATTTTTAAGCAATATCCCTCAAGGTAAAATTATGGAACTTTATTTTTTAAGACATGGGCGCGCCGTAGATCCAGAATCTTATGAGTGGATGTCTGATGCTGATCGTCCACTTACAAAAAAAGGCAAGAAGGAAGTTCAAAAAGTAGCGCGAAGGATGAAAAAATTAGGTTTTTCTTTTGATTGTATTCTTACCAGTCCTTATGTAAGAGCTTTTGATACAGCAAAGATTGTTGCGAAAACTTATAAACTAAAAGAATCAATGATGATTCTGGAAGATTTAATCCCATCCGCAATCCCTCAAAATTTTTTGAATTATTTTTCATCTCTTCAGAAAGAAGATAAATTAAAAAAAGTTCGATCTTGTTTGCTCGTAGGACATGAACCGAGTATGAGTCGACTCATTTCTTTTTTATTGGGAAAAGAAGATTTAGAAATTGATTTAGCTAAAGCAGGTCTTTGTATTTTAGAAATTCCTCGAAACTATGACAGGTTATTGCAGACCGAAGCGATTTTAAAGCTGTTAGTCCCTCCTGAAGTGTTTATTGGGTAGTTCAAAAGCAAATTTTATCTTTTTACTCAAGACGCATGACGGTTTTTTATCATTGTTACGGATCTTTAACAAAAAAGTCACAATTTTGTCACACAATAATATTGTACTAAGGAGGCCATGTTACACTGTACGTACATAGGATATTATACTTCTGGCCTCCTAGTACTGTCAGTTGTTCTATTAATAATAGTAATAAATGTACTGACCTGTAATTGTGACAGGATCTTAAAGATTTTGAAGAAATGATTAAAATTTATAGGAGGTTTTCATGAAACGCTTATTTTTGCTGATTCTTTTTTTAGGGTGCACTTTGGTAGGTTTTTCTGATGATAAAATGATACAGGTCAAAGGCTCTGACACGATGGTGAATCTTGGACAAGCTTGGGCTGAGGCTTTTATGGGACAGCATTCCGAAACCTCTATTGCAGTGACAGGGGGTGGGTCAGGAACTGGTATTGCAGCCTTGATCAATGGAACTTGTGATATTGCTCAAAGTTCTAGAGGAATGAAACCTGAAGAATTTGAACAGGCCAAAGCTAAAGGAAGAGATGTTAAAGAATTTGTTGTTGGGATCGATGCTTTAACAGTAGC
>JAYRIK010000190.1:0-5721 GCA_041906865.1 Candidatus Auribacterota bacterium | reverse complement strand
GTTCCAGACGTGGCTTATTAAAAATGGTAGGTGACCGTAGACGTCTCTTGGACTACTTAAACGATGTTAGTGCACCAAGATATCAAAAATTGGTTGAACGATTAAAATTAAGAAAGTGATCCTATGATTCATAGAGTTGAAGCGCAAATTGGTTCTAAACAGATTATCATTGAAACAGGACGTATGGCTCGTCAAGCTCATGGAGCTGTTACGGTTCAAATGGGTGGTACGATTGTTTTTGTTGCAGCTTGTGTTAGTTCTGAAGTAAAAGAAGGAACAGATTTTTTCCCTTTAACCGTTGATTATCGGGAAAGAATGGCAGCTGCAGGAAGATTTCCGGGTGGTTATATCAAAAGAGAAGGCCGTCCTACTGAAAAAGAAATTCTGACCTCCAGACTTACAGACCGTCCTATCAGACCTTTGTTTCCTGAAGGTTTTTTCAATGAAGTTCAGATCATGGCGCAAGTCATCTCTGCTGATGAAGATAATGATCCTGATATTCTGTCCATTATTGCCGCTTCAGCTGCACTTCATATTTCGAATATTCCTTTCTTAGGCCCTGTGGGAGGAGTACGTATGGGCTTGAAAGAAGGCCGCTGGGTTATTAATCCAACTTATGCTGAACTTCCTGAAAGTGACCTTGATTTAGTCATTGCTGGAACTGAAAAAGCCATTTTGATGGTTGAAGGTTGTGCTCGTGAACTCTCAGAAGCACAAATGTTGGAAGCCTTGCGTTTAGGGCATGATGAGATTAAAAAAATTGTTAAAGCTCAAAATACATTGCGTGAAAAATGTGGTAAGCCCAAGCAAACTTTCAGTCTGTTTAAAATTGATGAAAAATTTGCTGCTGCCATGGATACATTTTTGAGTGGGAAAATGGATAAGGCTTTGGTTATTTCTGGAAAAGCTGCCCGTGAAGAAGGATTGGGTAAACTTTATGATGAAATGAAAGAAACTTTAAGTGCTCAATTTCCTGAAATCCCAGAAATGATGTATAAGGAAGGTTTCGCTCAAATCGAACGTCACAAGCTTCGTCGTATGATTGTGGACAAAGGAATTCGTAATGATGGAAGAGGAGTTAAAGATATTCGTCCGATCAGCTCTGAAGTGGGTATTTTGCCTCGCACACATGGATCTGCATTGTTTACACGTGGTGAAACACAGTGTTTGGCAACAGCAACTTTAGGTACTGTGGATGATGCTCAAAAATATGAAGGTTTCGAGGGAGAAACTTCAAAATCTTTTATGCTGCATTATAATTTTCCTCCTTATAGCGTTGGAGAAGTAAAAGCATCTCGTGGTCCAGGACGAAGAGAGATTGGACATGGTGCTTTGGCGGAACGTTCGCTTTTAGCGGTTCTTCCAAAACAAGAAGATTTTCCTTATACCATTCGTATTATCTCGGACATTATGGAATCCAATGGTTCTAGCTCTATGGCATCTGTTTGTGGCGGTGCATTGTCCATGATGGATGCGGGTGTTCCTATTAAAGCGCCTGTTGCCGGCATTGCCATGGGATTGATTAAAGAAGAGGATAAGACGGTTGTTTTAACAGATATTCTGGGTTCTGAAGATCATTTGGGTGATATGGATTTCAAGGTAGCTGGAACAAAAGATGGAATCACGGGTTTTCAGATGGATTTGAAAATTGAGGGTATTGATCAAAGTTTATTTAAGACAGCCCTTGAAGATGCTCGAGTAGCTCGTTTGCATGTGTTGAGTGTGATGCAAAAAGCTCTTGGAACTCATCGTAGTGATCTTTCTGAATTTGCACCTCGCATTGTCACCATTCATATCAATCCTGAAAAAATTGGTTTGGTGATAGGCCCTGGTGGCAAGACCATCAAGAAGATTATTGAGGAAACTCAAACTGAAATTAATATTCAGGATGATGGCTCTGTTGCGATTGCTTCTAGCAGGCAAGATCGTGTGAAGGCAGCGATTGAAAAAATTCAGGAACTGACCGCTGAAGTTGAAGTGGGTAAAATTTACAAGGGGACTGTAAAGAATATTGTAGAGTTTGGTGCTTTTGTCGAAGTAATGCCCGGTAAAGAAGGGCTTGTTCATATTTCTCAATTAGCCGATTACCGTGTTAAAAAGGTAGATGAGATTTTGAAGCTTGGAGACGAGGTCATGGTAAAAGTTACAGAGATTGATGATCGTGGCCGAGTTAACTTGAGCCGAAAAGCAGCTCTTGCAGAATTAGGTACAGAATCTCCGGCAGGAAAATAAAAAAATCCGTCATACGCTCGAGCGTTATGCGGCATGCGTAAATGCAAAACGCAAAACACATGACGTAAGACGCATAATGCACGACGGTTTCTAATGCGCAAAAAAACTTCCAAACAACGTCCTTCAGTTCCTACCAATAAATGGGGGGAAGTTCGAGGCGTTCTCCTTATTGGGATTAGTATTTTTTTGTTTTTAGGTCTTATTTCTTATAACCCTTCTGATATTTCTTTTTTAACTCCTCATCCTGAAGATCCTCCACATAATTATGTTGGATTGGTCGGGGCATGGTTTTCCTTTTTAATGCTTATTCTTTTTGGCCTAGCTTCTTTTCTTGTTCCTACCATTCTCTTTATTTTTGGAGTACGCGCATTTTGGAAACAAGACGTTCATCATTTCTGGCCTAAAGTGGGTCTTGTACTGGCCTTGTTAACAAGTTCGGCATGCCTTTTTGAATTACACAGAGGAGTGATGCTTTTACAGGGAGCTCAACATTTTGGACTTGCTGAAATTGGTCCTGGAGGAATGTTAGGAAAATGGATTTTGAGACAAGCTTTGGCTCGCTGGATGGGTGTTGAAGGTTCTTATATTTTACTTTATTCTTCTTTTTTAGCGAGTTTGCTTTATTTGTTAGAAGTTCGTCTGGTCAAACTAGGTCAGTTTTTTGCCTATTATGGGACACATATTTTTAGTACGGTTTTAAACTCGATGAGAGAATCCTTAAGTTTTATAAAAACAAGATTGATACGTGCAGGAGAGCAGGCGATTGAGGAAAGACAAAAAGCTGATTCTCCCTCTAAAGTGAAACCAGCTTTATGGCGAGAGAAAGTAGACGAAGATGACGATGAAGATGAGCTAGAAGATGAGGATGAAGAAAAAGAACCCACGCGAAAATCTTCTGGCAAACCCATTCCGGTGACAGAAGTAAAACGTCCATTACCTGCTGATAAAAAACCAAAGGAAACACAAGTTCAATTAGAACTCATTACATCGGGGAATTATCAACTTCCGTCTTTAAAACTTTTGGATGATGCGATAGGCCCAAAAATAGTTGCAAATGAAGATTTGCAAAGAAATGCAGAAATTTTAAAAACGACTTTGGCTGAGTTTGGGGTAGAAGTAGAAGTAGTGAATATCACCAAGGGGCCTGTGATTACACGATACGAACTTCAGCCTGCGCCAGGTGTCAAAGTTCAGAAAATTGTGGGACTTTCCAATGATATAGCTTTAGCGATGAAGGCAGCCAGTGTACGTATTGTAGCCCCTATTCCAGGTAAGGCAGCTGTAGGCGTAGAAATCCCCAACAACACTGGAGTTATGGTCTATTTAAAAGAATTACTTGCTTCAGATGAATTTAAAAGTTCTCAGAAGAAGATACCCTTGGCTTTGGGTAAGGATGTTACAGGTGTTCCCATTGTTGCTGATTTGACAGAAATGCCACATCTTTTAATTGCGGGGGCCACAGGCTCAGGGAAGAGTATTTGCATGAGTTCTATTATTTTAAATATTCTTTTTTATGCAAGTCCTGATTATATTCGTTTTCTTTTAATCGATCCTAAAATGGTTGAACTTTCTCTTTTTAATAATCTTCCTCATCTGGCTTTTCCTGTGATTACGGATTCTAAAAAGGCAGCAGCAGGCTTGGCTTGGCTTGTCACAGAAATGGAACGAAGGTATAAAGTTTTGGCTGAAGTAGGGGTGCGCAATATTGAAAATTTTAATGAGAGAGTCGTTAAAGAAAAAGTGACCATTCATACGAGTGAAGAACCTTTGAAACCTCTTCCTTATATTGTGGTTGTGATTGATGAGTTGGCTGATTTGATGATGGTTGCAGCCTATGAAGTAGAAAATAGTATTGCTCGTTTAGCACAATTAGCTCGAGCGATTGGTATTCATTTGATTTTGGCGACACAGCGTCCTTCAGTAGATGTAATTACGGGTGTGATTAAAGCTAATTTTCCTGCTAGAATTTCATTTCAAGTTTCTTCAAAAGTTGATTCAAGGACTGTTTTGGATGCCATTGGTGCAGAAAAACTTTTAGGCAAAGGGGATTTGCTTTTTATGCCTCCAGGTTCTTCTAAATTGGTTCGAGCACAAGGGGCTTATATTAAGGATACAGAAATTAAACGCGTCTTAGATTTTATTAAGGGGCAAAATATTGAATCTAATTTTAATATCAATGCCAAGGAAGTTTTAGAAAAAGCACAAAGTTTTAATGGTGATATTGCTGACGCAGATGATGAAACAGTGGTAGAGCAAGCCATACAAGTGATCAAAAATACAAATCAAGCCTCCGTTTCTGTGTTACAGAGAAAACTTAAAATTGGATACAGTCGTGCTGCACGGATTATGGATCTTTTAGAGGAAAGAGGGATAGTCGGCCCTTATAAAGGAAGTAAAGCCAGAGATATTCTCATTGATATAGGAGCTCAAGAGATCTAATGGACGCAGTCGGACAAAAACTTAAAAGTGCTAGAGAAGCAAAAGGTCTTTCTATCGAAGAAGTTTCTAAAATGACCAAACTTTCTGAAAAGAGTTTGATCGCACTTGAAAATGATCGATATGAAGAATTACCAGCAGCGCCTTATATCAAGGGTTTTGTGAAGCTCTATGCTCAATCGGTAGGTTTGGATCCTACGCAGGTATTAGAGGACTTTCGGAAAAATCAAGTTGGCGAGACGAAGCAAGTTTTGGTTTTGGAAAAAGATAAAGGAGGGGAAGTTCCTCATCTTTGGGAAATTTTGGCTGCATTGATTTTAAAGGGAATGAATTCTTTATATGCTTCTATACGCCGTTTGGTTCAAGCTTGTTATGTTTTTTCCGTTCAATTTATTCGAAAAGTTCATCCTAAAGTCTGGCTTGCAATGGGCGGAGTTCTCATTCTTATTATTTTAATAAAATGGATTTTTCCAATTTCTCTACACAAATCTTCTTTACCTCCAGCTATAGAAAAAAAATCTTTGAATCAACCTGCTGCTTTAATTCAACCGACAACACCTGTTTCTTCAGAAGAGATATCTCATGAGGATGTTGCTGTAGCTCCTGAACCTGTTCATGAGAAACCAGCAAAGACTTCTGTGCCAGTGCAAACCTCACAAAGTTTATCAACGCAAACATCTAAGTCTTCATTGATACTTATAGCACACGCTAAAGAGACTGTTTGGATGAGAGTTAAATGTGATGGACAACGTACTTTTGAGGGATCTTTAAAGAAAGGGTCTGTTCAAACTTGGAAAGCAGATCAGTTTTTTATTTTAAGGGTAGGAAATCCCAAGGCAATTGAATTCACTTTAGATGGTAAAGAATTAGGCCCTATGGGAGTTTCGGGTGGAAAGATCCGGGATGTTCGACTGGCTAAGGATGGCTGGCATGTCAGAGATTAAAATTGGAATGATCAGCCTTGGCTGTCCAAAGGCTTTAGTAGATTCAGAAGTGATGGTTGGAACTTTAAAAGCCAATGACATGTCGTTATGCAAGACACCAGAAGATGCC
>JAYRIK010000189.1:0-5622 GCA_041906865.1 Candidatus Auribacterota bacterium | reverse complement strand
TGATTGCCTTCCCGAAGACATTCTTGACCTCCTAAGTGAATACCATCAAAAAACTTACTTTTGGCTTGAAATGGGGCTTCAAACCACCAATAACGAAGTTTTAAAACGTGTGAATCGAGGACATGATGTTGAGTCCTTTAT
The DNA here is from genome assembly GCA_041906865.1 of Candidatus Auribacterota bacterium. Classification (GTDB taxonomy): domain Bacteria; phylum Auribacterota; class JACPWU01; order JACPWU01; family JACPWU01; genus CAZXEQ01. Next base: position 5,481 of record JAYRIK010000189.1, on the reverse strand, counting down.
TGATGCCACAAAACGAGCTCAAAAACGCGGACTTCGTATTTGCAGCCATATGATTTTTGGACTGCCTGGGGATGATGAAGCCCATATGTTAGAAGGAGCAAATCTTTTATCTGAATTAAAAGTGAATGCTGTCAAACTTCATCATCTTCACATTTTGCGTGGAGCACCGATGGAAAATTCCTGGAAAAAAGGACTGATTCCCCTTTTAGAACTAGAAGATTATGCACGTCAAGTAGTCAATTTTTTAGAAAGGGTTCCATCTACGATGATTGTTCAGCGGGTGGCAGGAAGTTCTACACGCGAAAAATTACTTGCCCCTTTGTGGACTCTTGATAAAGCAAAAATCATTCAGACAATAGAAGCAGAATTTAAGAGAAGAAATACACATCAGGGGAAATTATATCAATCGTCCCACGTTGTAAGTCATGAGGATTGCGTAAAAACATAAAAACGTAATCTTGTCTCCTCACGCAGAACGCATCACGCAAGCCGTATCACATCTTTTAGTTTTTGATAAATCGCTGGGTTTCCTGCCAAAACATTTTGAGGTTTAAGCTCGAGTTCTTTCCCAGAGAAATGCGTCACACGTCCACCTGCTTCTTGAACCAGCAGACGACCTGCAGCCACATCCCAAGGTTGAAGACCAAATTCCCAGAAACCATCAAAACGACCGCAGGCCACATAAGCTAAATCGATTGCTGAAGATCCCCCGCGGCGTATGCCCCGAGAATTCATACAAAGTTTACGAAAAATTTTAATATAATCTTCTAAAATATCCTCTACCTTGAATGGAAACCCTGTTGCCAAGAGGGTGTCTTTCAATTGTTTAGATTTTGAGACATGAATTTTTTTACCATTGAGATAGGCCCCTTTCCCCCGTACAGCGCTAAAAAGCTCATTGCGATGAGGGTCAAATACAACCCCCAACTCAGGCCGACCCTGATCAAAAAAACCAATGGATACCGCAAAAATCGGCAATTGATGAATAAAATTAGTGGTGCCATCCAAAGGATCAATAATCCAAAGAGGTTTTTTAGGATTAAACTGATACTGAGCAGATTCTTCAGCTAATATCTGATGATCTGGGAAATGATGTAAAATTTTTTCAACAATCATTTTTTCAGATCTTTGATCTACTTCTGTCACATAATCATTTTGGTCTTTAAAATGAATATGCTTTTTTTTAAGTTTGGGCTGCTCTTTTAAAAACATCGCACCCACTTCTCTCGCCATCTTAACAACAAAATCAATCGTTGGTTTTTTCATAATCCCAGATTTCTTGTTTAAACTTTAAAAGGCTTTTGAATACAAACTTTAAAATTTGAAATACTTGGCTTCACTGTAAAAAATAATGATAACAAGAAGCCCACCGCCAATAAAAATCCTATTAGCTTATACCCCCATACCCATCCCATAAAAAAGAGCCCCATGGCTACAAGCAATTCCCAAGGCTTTGCCCGAATGGAATGAGGTGGACTTAAAAGAATGGTGATATTTTCTCCCTTCACCAGCTTTTCATCACATTTAAATTCAAAGGGGAGAAAAGTCTGATCTTGAGTCTGTGGAGATTCAAGTTTCAGTTGAATCTTTCCATCCTTAATATCTTGAACAATTCCTTTTTCAGTCATCGTATTATGCATTATAATACCTTTCTTAAAATTAGATAGAAAGGAAGTATTCGTGAAAACATGTTTAGTTACAGGTGGTGCAGGATTCCTAGGTTCACATCTTTGTGATTATTTACTAGGACAAGGACATCGCGTGATTTGTTTGGATAATTTTTTGACGGGGAATATCAAAAATATCTCTCATCTTTTAGGTCATGAAAGATTCAAGTTTTATAAATACGATGTCACGGAATATCTTTTCATAGAAGAACCCATTGATTTTATTTTCCATTTTGCTTCTCCTGCAAGTCCTCGAGATTATTTAGAATATCCCATTCAAACACTCAAAGTCGGAGCTTTAGGCACCCATAAAACTCTAGGTCTGGCAAAAGCTAAAAAAGCCAAGTATCTTCTTGCTTCTACATCCGAGGTTTATGGAGATCCTCTGGTTCATCCTCAAACAGAAGACTATTGGGGCAATGTAAATCCTGTCGGCCCTCGTGGTGTCTATGATGAAGCAAAGCGATTTGGTGAAGCGTTGGCCATGGCTTATCATCGTACCCATGGAGTTGACGTCAAAATTGTAAGAATTTTTAATACTTATGGACCCCGCATGCGCTTGAGAGATGGACGTGTTGTTCCTAACTTTATTCCACAAGCTCTTCAAGGCGAACCCATGACCATTTATGGAGATGGAAAACAAACGAGAAGTTTCTGCTATGTTTCAGATTTAGTTCGTGGGATTTATCTTTTAGCCATGTCCAAATTAAATGAACCTGTAAACATTGGCAATCCGAATGAAATGACGGTTCTGCAATTTGCTGAATTTATTAAAGCAGCGGTCAAAAGCAAAAGTAAAATTGTTTTTGAACCCCTCCCTGTGAATGACCCCCAAGTACGTCAACCTGACATTACGAAGGCCAAGAAACATCTCGGATGGGAACCTAAAGTAGCTTTAGAAGAAGGCATTTCAAAGACAGTTGAATATTTTCGTAAAGAATTGGGAGCAGAAAAAACAGAGTTAAAAAGTTAAACGAACATATCTATAAAAAGGAAAGTTCTCGATTTCACTCGAACAATATTTATTTTATTCTTCGAGCAAAGTCTCGAGCTTGTCGAGAGACGAGTCGAGAAGCATTCCAATGATTTCCACTTTCATTGCTTGCAACGATCTGAAAAAATCAGGAAGATTATGAGAAAAATAAAATGGATTCTAGGCTTATTTTCTATCTTTTCCGCTTTCTATATTTTCGCTGACTCTTCGCATAAAAACCCCTCTCCTGATATTTATGACAATCTAGATCTTTTTGCAAATACCCTGGCTATGATTCAAAAAGATTATGTGGACCCCGTAGAGCCTCAAAAATTGATTTATGGCGCTTTAAAAGGCATGCTTCGATCTTTAGATCCTCACAGTCAATTTTTAGATGCACAGGCTTATCAAGAAATTGAAGTTGAAACCGAAGGAAAATTTGGTGGACTTGGAATTGAAATTACAGTTCAAGATGATTTCTTAACCGTTGTTTCTGCTATAGAAGGAACCCCTGCAGCTGCAGCAGGGATTTTACCCAAAGACCGTATTGTCAAAGTGGATGGAAAATCCACCAAAGATATGTCCTTACAGGAAGCTGTAAAGCTTCTAAGAGGACAACCTTTAACAAAAATAAAACTGACTATTTTGAGAAGCAAAAAGAAAAAGATTTTGGATTTTGTCATAGAAAGAGCCTTAATCAAAATTAAAAGCATTTCAGCAGCAAAAATTTTGGAAGATCATATTGCCTATATTCGCATCAGTGAGTTTCAAGAAAGAACTGGCATTGATTTTGGTATTGTTCTGGAAAAATTCAAACAAGAGGGAATGCAAGCCCTGATCCTTGATCTTAGAAATAATCCTGGCGGCCTTTTACAAGCCGCGGTCGATGTGTCAGAAAAGTTCATTCCAAAAGGAAGTCTCGTCGTTTACACGAAGGGCCGAAAACCCTCACAAAATCTAAGCTTCAAATCAAAGAAAGATCCGATCACCAATGTCCCCATTGTCGTTTTGGTTAATGAAGGGAGTGCCAGCGCGTCTGAAATTGTTACGGGTGTCGTTCAAGATTTAAAACGAGGTCTGGTGGTGGGACAAAAAACTTTTGGAAAAGGTTCTGTCCAAAGCGTCATTCCCTTAAAAGATGGATCTGCTTTAAAATTAACAACCGCAAGATATTTTACACCTTTGGGACGATCGATTCAGGGCTCTGGTATTCAACCCGACATTACTGTGAAACTTCCTGCAAAAGAAGCTCTTAAATTGAGAAAAGCTGCCCGGAAAAAATTACTCGAAGGAGAGGAAAGACCTATTATTCGAGATCGTCAGCTTCAAACAGCTATTGATCTTTTAAAAGGAGTCCGTATTTTCCATGAGATCACAACTCCTGCATTGCCTGAAAGCAAGGTTCAGGAGAAATGAAAAAGTTTCAAAATTGTATCTTCGCTTCTTTTTTTCTCTTTTTTTCTTTGTTAGTTGGATGTTCTTTCTCACCACAAAATACGTCCTCCCCTACTTTACTTAAAACAACTCAAATCTCAACTGCACCTTTCGATTTTGGCAAGTGGAAATCTGATCTTATACTCAATCAATCACCCTCTGATATAACTCATCCAACACCTCCTCCTGAAAATGAAACAACTTTTTATTTACGCTTTCAGGAAGATTCTTTTCAAAAAGAAATTTCTGATTTTAAAATGTGGACTCAAAGCCAAGATTTTCAAGTCATAGAAGAAAAAGTTTTGAAGCTCTCTGTTCCTCAAAAAATTGAAATAACAATTCAAAGAAGAAATCTTCTTTATCATTTTAAAATCAAACAAAAGAAGCACGGCAAAGTCGCCATTGTTATCGATGATTTAGGCCATAATCGAAAATATCTTCCTCTTCTTTACAAGCTTGATTGCCCTATGACTCTGGCTATTCTTCCCCATTTAACTTTCTCTGAGCGTTTATCCAAAGAATTGCATGAACATGGATATGAAGTCTTACTACATCTTCCCATGGAAAACACTTCTAAGCTCGATCCAGGACCTGGAGCTATTACCACACAAATGACAGAAGAAGAAATTCGAAAAACCATTACAGAAAATTTAAGTGATGTTCCAGACGCCATTGGGGCAAACAACCATATGGGATCTAAGGCTACTCAGGACACACGCGTAATGGGAATTACCTTGGATGAATTAAAAAAGCATGACAAAATTTTCTTGGACAGTCTCACCGCAAAATCTGTTGCCACTGAATTAGCAAAAGAAAGAGGAGACATTATCCATTCTAGAGACATCTTCTTAGACAATCAGAATTCTGTTTCCTATATTGAAAATCAATTAAAATTGCTTAAAAAAATTGCGGCCAGAAGAGGGCAAGCGATTGGGATTGGTCACTTCAAAGCCAATACGCTCCAGGCTATTTTGAACATGAAAGAAAATTTTGAAGATGCGGGAATTAAATTTGTTTTCTTATCAGAATTTTACAAACAAAAAAATAATGAATCGACTCACTCCCCTTAGATAAGGGGTTAATCTGGAAATAGGCCTTTTTATTGTTCGAGCCTGTCCCACAGGGACTGCAAAAGCCCGTCGAGAACTGTGTTATTTGAATACGTTAAGTACAATGGGAACTTCTCGACTCTCCCAACGTTACGTTGGGATTCGCTCGAAGAATAAGTTTAGGATGCAATATTTTAATCAAAAACCAATTAAAATATTTTTTGATAAGGCTTTAAAATGATTGTTCTAGGCATTGAAACATCTTGTGATGAAACGGCGGCCAGTATTTTAAGAGGCCCTCGAGAAATCCTTTCTAATGTAATTTCTAGCCAAATGGATCTCCACCATGCCTATGGCG
>JAYRIK010000188.1:0-9643 GCA_041906865.1 Candidatus Auribacterota bacterium | reverse complement strand
TTCGTGATTCATGACGGGTAAGTCAAAAGCTCTGCTGAGCATTAGTCTAAATCCCCAATCGGGTGAATCATCTGTTAGTCCAACGGAACCTGTGGCTGCAAGATTAAACCAAGGAAGTTTTTTGACTAAGCCTCCTCTGAATTCTGCATCACCATCGGTATACTGGCCTGAAGCAACATTATCATGCTTCTCAGGCCCTACGGAACCTTCAAATTCCGCAATTAAAGAAAGCCCATCACAAAATGAGCAATTTCCTAAAACAGGGAAGGGATATTCGACGCCAACACCCCACACAAAATAATCATCTTGTGAAGAATTAACGGCTGGATCACCTTGAATAGCAACGCCCAGGTTAACGAAAAGGCGAAGATCTCCGAAAATATTTTTTCCATAGATAGCTTTGAGGACAACATCAGCTTCATCTGTACCCAGGCCGTCACCGTCATCTGCAGATGGGATTTTGGTAATGGCTGCAAATCCAAGATTGCCCCAATCTGTTTTAATAGGAACAACTTTGGCATGAATTCTGATATCTCCGCTTCCTGTTTGATCATCAAAAGAAGGAGAGTCAGAAAGACTTAAGACTTCATAATTAAGTCCGATTTCAGCCCAATCACCAATCCCGAATGTTGCATCAAACACGGGTCCATGAATTAACGTAGATTGATCAATTTGCTCTTCACCTTGTACCCCGATTTGTCCTACCATTTGATAAGGTGCTACGGTTTTATCATCCAGTGTTTCAAGAATGATATAGTCAGAAGCATAAATACGAGCCCCTGATAATAAAGTGAATAACATTGCGATATAGACTGCTGATTTTTTCATGAACCCCTCCCTTTTTAATATCAGGAATAATAACCTAGGTGAGCTTGAGCGTCAAAGTAAAAACGTTGTGCATTTTTCGTTAAATGAAATACGCATTACACACAACACATCACGATTTATGGCTTCTCAGGTATCCAAAGTATTTCTTTACCTTTGGCTTTTGCTTGAACCCATCGGGCGGCAACAAAAAGGGCATCGCTAAGTCGATTCAAATATCGAATGGAAATCACATCGAGTTTTTCTTGGCGACTGATGGTTACGCAAAGTCTTTCAGCTCTTCGACAAATGCTTCTGGCTAAATGAAGGAAGCTCGCGATTGAAATTCCACCAGGCAGGATAAATTGTCGTAAAGGGGTTAAATCCTTTTCCATTTGATCAATCCATTGCTCAAGGTTATGAATAGATTGATCTGAGATTTTCGGAAGACTCACTTGAGATTTGGGATTGGGATTTGCAAGTTGACACCCTAAATTAAAAAGATCATTTTGTATTGATCTTAAACGGGATTGAAAAGTTTTTTTCGACTTTACATTCATTTTGAAGCTGTCAAGAAAGCTTAACACGATACCCATACAAGAGTTTAACTCATCTACAGTCCCATAGACTTCAATGCGAGGATGATCCTTCCAGACTCTTTTTCCTCCAATAAGTCCCGTCTGGCCTTTATCTCCAGTTTTAGTGTATATTTTAGGCATATATTTTACCTTCTCTTCTTTAGCTTATCACTTACAACTTAAGAGTTAAAACTGTTTTCTATGATTAATCCAAAAGAGATTCAACAATTCCCATCAGGAGATTTAGGTGTTATTTGGGAAGACGGGCATGAGAGTATTTTCTTGCCTCAAAGTTTAAGAAAACATTGCCCATGTGCTATGTGCAATCAGGACCCTCAAAGAGGACTGGGCATTCATCCTGGGCGATTTACACTTAAAAAAGTGAGATCGATTGGTCAATATGGTTTAGGGCTGTCATGGGCCGACGGGCATGATACAGGCATTTACGCTTTTGATGAATTGAGAAAACTCTGCGAATGTGAAAAATGTTGTAAAAATAAGTGACTAACTCCATACTCCCGGAATTTTTGCTTTGCAGTTTGGGCAATTCCCATCTTGAAGATGATTTTTTAAGACTTTAAATCCGTATCGTTCTATTAAAAGAATTTTACATTGGGGACAATAAGTATTTTCTAGATTTCCGACTTGACCAGGCAAATTACCCGCATACACAAATTTTAATCCTGCATTTTCCCCAATTTTTGCTGCTCTCAAAAGAGTTTTAACAGAGGTATTATTTTTATCTCTCATTTTGTAATCCTGATGAAAAGCGGTGACATGCCAGGGAATGTTGGGGGATACGGAAGTTAAAAATTGAGCCATGGATTTTAATTCTTGATCGGAATCATTAAAGCCTGGGATACAGAGCGTCACAATCTCAACCCAAAAATTCATTTGTTTCAGAAGTTGAATGGTATTTAAAATGGTTTCGAGTTTTCCACCTAACTCTAGATAGTGCTTGGGATTAAAGCTTTTTAAATCTACTTTGTAAAAATCAACCCAAGGTTTGAGATACTCTAAAACTTCAGGTGTGCCATTTCCGTTCGAAATATAAGCAGTTTTAAGCCCAAATTTTTTTGCCTCTTTAAAAACACAAACAGCCCATTCACTGGTGATCAAAGGTTCATTGTAAGTACTGGCAATAACTTTGGCGTTATGTTTTTGAGCAAGTTGAATCAGTTTTGAAGCTGTGATACGCTCTGGAGTGCTTGTTGCTTGCGGATCTCTCAAAACTTGTGAAGTCATCCAGTTTTGGCAATAGCTACAATGAAAATCACATCCGAGCATGCCAAAACTTAAAGCGGCATTTCCAGGTAAGGCATGAAAGAAAGGTTTTTTCTCTATGGGATCACATTGAAGAGCTCCAACATAACCATGGGGGACATAGAGTTTTCCATTTTTGTTAAAGCGTACACGGCAAACTCCCACTTTCCCTTCTTGTATTTTGCAAAGATGTCCACAGGCAAAACATTGAATTTTTCCTTCTTCAATGTTCCTGTAAAGCTGTCCTTCGCGGGTTGATTTAGAAAGGGTATTTTCAAGAGTAGATATTTCTTTCATTTTTCTTCACCATTTCCATACTTATTTTATCCTTTTAGACTCAAAGTAGGCATCATATAATAACTCACGCGCTCTTTATCGTGGATTGAAGATGCAAGTTGATACAGATAAGTTCTAATATGGAACAATAGGGTTTAAGCGGTTCCCTAGAGTTATAAGAATATTATTTCTGTAACTTGTTCTCTTTCAATACAGTTAAGTTTAAACTATATTTAACCTCAGGATTGGTATAGAGTTTGCTTTTATAAAGACCTAGAAGTTAGAGGAGTGATGAATATGCGTGGCAAACTTTTTTTCTATCTTGCATTTATTGTAGAGCTTTTGATCGCAGAAATGGCTTTGGCGGATCGCTATGAGAGTCGGCAGGGTTTTTATGAGTATGGCGATAGAGGCTATAGTGAGAGATCCTATTCGAATCATGCTTTATCGAATAGCGGATATGGCTCTGACAATTATTATGCTTGTCCCAATGGAGACTATATTTCTGATCGACCTGGACAATGTCCTCTCGATGGGCAACCTTTGAGTCCAAGGCGTTCTTCGTCGGGACGTGAACGATCTCCTTACACAGATCCTTATTCGTACTGATCTATGGTTCTTATAAGAGTTGTATATAGACCTGAGGCTTTATAAGACGCATGTGAAAACTAAATTATCATTCTTTATTTTAGCACTTTCTTTTCTCTTTTTTATTATTTCTTCCTTTCTTGTTTTTGAATCCCGTCAGAAGAAAGAAGAACCCATTCGTGTCACCTTTGATTTTGGTCAACCTCAAAAGAATCGTATTGCAGTTCTCTTTTTTCAGAATATGGGAGGACGTCCCGAAGATGAGTATCTGAGCGACGGGCTTACTGAAGATGTTATTACCCGTCTTGCAAAAATTGAAGGATTGAATGTAAAATCAATGACAGATATTTTACGATTTAAAAACAAGCCTGCAACGATTTATGAAATTGGAAAGGCTTTAAATGTGGATGCTGTTTTAGAGGGGAGTGTGCGCAAAATAGGCGAAACCATTTTAGTAACAGCTCAGCTGATTGATGTTGTTTCAGGACTTCATATTTGGGCTGAGCGTTATGAGCGTAAGATTGCGCTTGAAGATATTTTTGGTCTTCAAAATGAGCTTGCAACTAAAATTGCAGAAGCCGCCCATTTAAATTTGACCCAAGGGGCAAAACAAACATTGACTCAACGCCCGACCGTGTCATCTGCTGCCTATGAATTTTATTTGAAAGGAAAATATTATCATCTTGAAATGACATCCGAAGGCAATTGGATGGCGATTGAAATGTTTCAGAAGGCGATTGAGTTAGATCCAAAATTTGCTTTGGCTTATGCAGGGTTAGCAGATGCTTATGCTAACCATTATCATTGGGTAGATCCTCCCGATAAATTCTGGTTGGATCAGGCAAAAGAGCAAGTTCAAGAAGCCTTAGAACTAGATCCCAATCTTCCAGAAGCACATAAGGCTTTGGCTCATTGCTATGAGCATTTGGAAGATCTCCCTAAGGCGGCAGAGGAGTATCAAAAGGCTTTAGCTGTGAATTCTAATTATATGGATGCACAAATTGGATTAGCACAGGTTTATGGTAGTCTTGGACGTTATGAAGAGGCTTTGCATCAATTACAAACAGCGCTTTTAGCTCACCCACAAGAATCATATATTTATTACACCATGGGATGTATCTATGCGATGCAAGGGGATAAGCCTCATGCTTTTGAATGGCTGAGCCAGGCCAAGGAACATGGGTTTCATAATTTGGAGCTTCTTCGAAAAGATCCATTTTTGGATTCTCTTCGAAAAGACGCAAAGTTTGAGAAACTCTTAAAAGATTTTCAGAAAAAGAAGGATAAAAATTCTGTGAGGACGAAGTAGGTTCAAGAGTGGTAAAATAAAAATGTAGTCAATTAACATTAAAAGAGGAGGATTCAAGTTGGACCCGAAGGAAAAATCTCAAAGCAAAAAACCAGAAGATTCAAAAGAAGAGGAGATGGAAAACAAAGGTTTTTTTGAAATTGATGAAGTAGACGATTGGGAAGAAGATCTTGAAGATGATGAAGTTGAAGAAAAAATTCGAGAGCATAAGCTAAAGTCTATGCGAGAAAAACGTAAAACCGGCAATAAGGGAGAAGGATTTAAACGTAAAAAATAGAAAAACAATTTAATCTTTAAGCTTCAATTCTCCCAAAAGACTAAAGAGCTGAATTTTTAGTCTTTGAACTTTTGAACATTTAACTTTTGAGTCTTTTTATCCTAGGAAGTGAATACGTGTCTAATTCTAAAAGATTAGGTCTTTTGACAGGTGGAGGTGATTGTGCAGGGCTGAATGCTGTCATTCGTGCTGTCACTAAACCTGCTCTTTTGAAACATAGTATGGAAGTGTTGGGTTTTGAAGATGGTTTTTTGGGTGTGATTGAAAATCGTTACCGTTTTCTTTCTGATAAGGATGTTTCTGGAATTCTTTCTAGAGGTGGAACCATTTTAGGAACATCCAATCGTGCAGATCCTTTTCATTATCCTGTTAAAGTTGGGAAAATCTTTAAAGAGAAAGATATATCTCAAGAGATTATCCAATCCTTTTCGAAGTTGAAGCTTGATGCTCTTATTGCTATTGGGGGTGATGGAACTTTAAAGATTGCGAGTCAATTGGTGAAATTGGGCTTGAATATTGTAGGAGTTCCTAAAACCATTGATAACGATCTTTCTGAGACAGATTTTACCTTTGGCTTTGATTCAGCGGTATCGATTGCTACGGAGGCGATTGATCGGCTTCATACCACAGCCGAAAGTCATCATCGTATCATGATTGTTGAAGTGATGGGACGCTATGCAGGATGGATTGGACTTTTTGCAGGGGTTGCAGGAGGTGGAGATGTCATTCTGATTCCGGAAATGCCATTTGAAATTGAGAGAATTAAAGAAAAAATTGAAGAGCGATGTGCCAGAGATAAACGTTTTAGTATTATTATTGTGTCAGAGGGGGCGTTCCCAAAAGGAGGCGAGCAAGTGATTGCTCGCAAAGTTAAAAATAGTCCAGATCCGATACGTTTAGGAGGCATTGCGGCTTGGTTGTCTAAACAATTGGAAGATTTAACTGGACTTGAAACTCGTTTTACAGTGTTAGGACATTTACAACGAGGGGGATCTCCTACTTCGTTTGATCGGCTTTTAGCGACAAGATTTGGCTATGAAGCTTTGAATCTTGTTTTGAAGAAAGATTTTGGAAAAATGGTTGCCCTACAAGGGGGAGAAATCAAAGCTGTTTCACTTGCCAAAGCTGTAGGAAAATTGAAAAACGTTCCTCTTCATCATCCTCTTATTTTAGCTGCTCGAGCTGTTGGAACTTCGTTTGGTGATTGAAAATGTCGGTATGTTCATCCAATCCGTTCATTTTCCTCAATGAGGGTGGTCATTAAAATCAACGTAGCTGAGAAAATCTTGAATGCTTTTTGGCTATTTCCTCCTGGGACATAAAGCGAGAGAGCTTTTGAACGATCAATCGATTTTTCAATGAGAGGACGGATCCATGTTTTTTTCTTAACTCGATCTTTCATCTTTTTATATAAACGCCGTTTGTTTCTTTCTAAAAAAGTGGAAGCTGAAAGTTTGGAAGTATGACGTGAAAAAGCATGTCGAAGGTGTTCATCTATAAACCCCGGGGCTTTTTGGTGAAGTGTTTCTAAATCAAATAGGCCAAAATGTTTTTCGAAGAAAACAGCCAAAGTGTCTTTGAGAGACTCATAAGGTTTATGTAATTCTTTAGACAATGCTTTTGATTTGCGAGCTCGATAGCGATGAACCAAGCGATCCATAAACTGAAGTTTCTGCAAGGCTTTCCCAGTGTATGTGGTTTGATCTTCTTGGGGGTCTAGCCAGGCAGCAAAAGTATTAGAAAAATCTTCTTCGGGATGGGTGCGCGTATATCCCATGGTTGCCACTCCCTTTTTTTCAATGTAGTCCACGCATTCATCAGGAGTCCAATTAATTCTTTCCAAAGGAATTCGTTTTGAGGAGAAGTTGCCAAAGAGGTTTTGAGCTTGGCGATGTTTATAGATTTCATAGGCATAGAAAAATGCATGACCACATTCATGTCGCAACAAGGACATGATTTGAGGGTCGGTTAAGGCTTGATGTTTTTCGCTGCCAAAGGTTTGATTCAGCTTCTCAAGCTCGGAATGTACCATGTAAAATGGAATCCCGATGTTAATGGTGTTCTGAACACAGCCAAATTCATCAGAAAGATAAAAGAAGGGTTTAAGGACAAATTTCTTTTTGGACAATTCTTGACGAACGTTTCGAATTAATTTTTCAATGTGAGAGCCCTGCAATTGAATAGAAATGAGATGCACAGGGGTCATGAGAAGTTCGTATTGCAGAGTTGCTTCGTTATGAAGGATCTCTCGAATGTTCATGTGTTTGAGTTCTATTGTAGACTATTTTTCAAAAGAAAAACCAATATTTTCTTGGACAAAGCTCAAAGTACTTTCTGGATTGAATGGAAAAAAGATTTTTGGTAGTATTTTCTCGCTATTCCTTTGGGGGAGTGGCAAGTAAGTAGTGCATCTTTTAAAAAGTGATAGGAGATTTACATGAAGTCATATCGTCAATTGATGGCAGTAGCCTTGGGGCTTTTTATGGCGTTTTCTGTTGCAACAGGTTCTTATGCTATGGATTGCTCATCTTGCAAAGCTGCAATTCCAGCTGACACAAAGCCAGTTGTTGCTATGCTGAGTGCAGATAGCAAGTGTTCCCTTTGTGGAGCAGAAATGAAGTCAGGTTCTGAAGCTAGCAAGATTGTTTGTCCTGCTTGCAAAGCTGAAATGACTCTTTGCGCAGCATGTGCAAAACCAGCTGAAGCTGAAGTAAAGTAAGAGTTTTTATCTCTTATTTGTTTTTACAAAGGCATCCTTCTATATTTGGAAGGGTGCCTTTTTTTCTTGTTTTGTAATATGAATTTAACTCAATTTCTTATGTTGAATTTTGCTGTATTTTTGGTAGTATTTCTCTCGCTATTCCTTTGGGGGAGTGGCAAGTAAGTAGTTCATCCTTTAAAAAGTGATAGGAGATTTACATGAAATCATATCGTCAATTGATAGCAGTAGCCTTGGGGCTTTTTATGGCGTTTTCTGTTGCAACAGGTTCTTATGCTATTGACTGTGCATCTTGCAAAGCTGCAATTCCTGCTTCTACAAAGCCTGTGGTTGAAGTTCTTAAAGCAGATGCCAAGTGCTCTGTATGTGGCATGGAAATGAAAGCCAATTCTGGCGCAACTAAAGTTGTATGTCCTGCTTGTAAAGCTGAGACAGTGATGTGCGGTATGTGCTCACAGAAGTTCGCACAAGAAGCAGCAAGTGCAGCAATTGCAGATGCAAAAGTAGCAACTGATGCTGCGATGGCTGATGCAAAAGCAGCAGTAGATGCAGCAGGTCAAACCAAGTAAGAGTTTTTAACGAATTCTTATTTTTAAGCTATAAAGAAAAAGGCGTTTCTTGATAAAAGAAACGCCTTTTTCTTTAATGGGGATCAGTGAATTCTTAAATTCCTCTTCTAATGGGAGAGGTTGTACTTCCCTTCCAATCAAATATTTGAAATAGTCTGAATATGTATTGACAAGTCAGGATTTTCAATTAATATTGAGACTCAATCTCAATGAAAACACATACACATAAAATAATTTCTGAAGAAAATTATATTCTTCAATTAAGAGAAAAAGGGCTTAAACCAACCCAAGCCAGGCTTCTCGTTTTTCGAGAAAGTATTAAAATCCCTGATCATTTTAGTGCAGATGATTTATCTCTAAAGGTAAGAACTGAAGATCAGAGGGTATCACGAGCGACTGTTTATCGAACCATTCCTTTTTTAGTAGAATTAGGTATTCTGAGAGAAGTTGTTTATAGTCAGAAACATCGTAATTATGAATGTGTTTTAGGTCGGGAGCATCATGAACATTTAATTTGTTTAAAATGCGGCAAGATTATTGAGTTTTCTGATGATCGGATGGAAATTCCTTTGGAAGAGGCTTGTCAAAAATATCATTTTAAAGCAGTGGCCCATAAAACGGAAGTGACAGGATATTGTAAGAAGTGTCAATAATGCTGTGCTATTTTTGTGTTTTAGGTAAAGACGAGAGGTCAATTAAAATATGAAAGATGTAGAAATCACTTTAGATCAATTGAATCGTGGAGAGCAGTGTATTATTAAGCATTATTTAGGAGCCGGAGATTTACAAGGTCGTCTCAAAGAGTTGGGATTGGTGAAGGGGACAAAGATTGTCTTAGAGCGTTTTGCCCCTTTGGGAGATCCTTTAGAAATTAATGTGCGTGGATATCATTTGGCTATTCGTAAACGTGATGCGTCTCAAATTGTTGTTTCAAAAATAGAAAAATAATATGACAGACTCGAAAGAAGTAAAAAAATTAACCATTGCCTTGATTGGGAATCCTAATTCCGGCAAGACAACTCTTTTTAATGCCATGACCGGCTTGCGCCATAAAATTGCAAATTATCCTGGCGTGACTGTTGAGAAAAAAGAAGGACTTCTCACATTGCCTAAAAGCCGTGAAGTTGTCACTGTCATGGATTTACCAGGGGCTTATAGTTTGTTAACACGCTCCCCTGATGAAGAAATTGTTCATCAGGTTCTTTTTAATACTCAAGCGGGCACGAAGGTCCCAGATTTATTAGTGATTGTGGTTGATGC
>JAYRIK010000187.1:0-1604 GCA_041906865.1 Candidatus Auribacterota bacterium | reverse complement strand
TTTGGAAGAATCATGAATTTCTTAAAGAATGGGTTTCAACGGGGAGTAAAAAATGACTGACGCAAACTTAATTGAAGTCGTCGAACGAGAACAATATCATTTGATCAAATTGGGTAAATGCGCACAACCTGGGTTTCTCAATCAACTGGAAAGAAATATTAAATCATGGTTGGTGAGTAATTGTAATACGTTCGTTCTTGATTTCGAAAATGCGGTATCTCTGCCCAAAGAAATATTTCCTCCTTTGGTTCAATTTTCACATTTACTTAAAAAAAATAATAAAAATATTTTCTCCGTTAACTTATTTAAAAATTTAAAAGCGGATTTGGTTCAACAGGGTCTCAACACGGCCTTAGGCTTAATGGATTCCATTGAGCAAGTGGAAGCTCATTTTGAAAAACTAAAAAGCAAAAAAATAGCAAAAATAGATGCGCAATTTTTAAAGCCATTTTTTGTAGCGACACAGGAAGTTTTGCGGGTGCAGGCCCAAACAGAACTTAAAGCTCTCAAGCCTGTTTTGGCTCGTGATTTCGAACGACCGGATGTTTCGATTGCTGGAGTAATCAATCTCAATGCGGATAATTTTTCGGGTTCCATAGGGCTGTGTTTTGATAAAGCCACATTTCTCAAAATCTATGAAAACATGATGGGAGAAAAGCATGAAGAGATCAACACAGACATTCAGGATGCGGCAGGAGAATTATTGAACATTATTTACGGTCAGGCCAAAAGGGTTTTGATTGATGAAAAAAACTATAAACTGAAACCAGCTATTCCCAATGTGCTGGCAGGGGAGAAATTAAAAATTTATTACAAATCGCGGGCGCCTGTCATCATTTTACCTTTTGAAAGTACTGCGGGGAAGTTTCATATTGAAATTGTCATGGATGATGAAAATTAATTTTTTAAACAGAGGGGGAAGACATGTTTGATTTAAAAACAAAGATATTAATAGTCGATGACATGAAAACCATGAGAAAACTGGTGATGAAGTCCTGTAAGGATATCGGTTTTTCTGATTTTATTGAAGCAGAAGATGGACAAAAGGGTTGGTCTGTATTGAACGAAAATCAAAGTGTGGGCCTAATCATTTCGGATTGGAATATGCCCAATTGTTCTGGTTTAGAGTTACTCAAGAGAGTTCGAGCTGATCAAAAGTGGAAAACGCTACCCTTTGTTCTACTTACCGCAGAGAGTGAAGCCGCGCAAGTATCCGAAGCGCTGAAAGCCGGTGTCAGTAACTATATAGTTAAACCTTTTAGTACAGATACATTAAAAGCAAAATTAGAAACGACACATAAAAAAGTGGCGGCTTAGAAAATGAAAAGCATGAGATAATGGAAACTAAAAAAGAAAAATCGGCATCACCTTCGTCCCCTCATGGGGCAAAGATTTTGCTTTTAGCGGCTCACCAAGAATTAATTGATTTGATCTCTCGATGGTTTAAAGAAATCGAAATTGTAATGATAGGAAGTGAAAAAGAATTTGAAGATTATTTAGAGATGATTCAGGATGGTGTTTTTTGTTTTACCGTCTGCAGTGAAGCCTTAGGTTCTTCTTTCAGTCTTGAAGTAGGACAAGTGTTAAACTCTCAAATCCCATCT
>JAYRIK010000186.1:0-21931 GCA_041906865.1 Candidatus Auribacterota bacterium | reverse complement strand
AAATTTTCGAGAAATTCTTGAAGCCAGCGGCATTCAATACGTTATTTTTGGGCATATTGGCAACAATCATCTTCATGCCAATTTACTCCCCAAAAATGAAATAGAATTACAAAAGGCTAAAGAAACATATCATAAGCTTTGTCGCTACGCGGTTAGTGTTGGAGGCACTGTTTCCGCAGAACATGGCATTGGCAAACTCAAGCAGTCCTCGCTTGAAATACTCTATGGTAGAGAAGGCATACAAAAAATGGCTCAACTCAAGAAAAGTTTAGATCCCAAAGGAATTTTGGCCAGAGGAAACATTTTTCCAGTGAAGATGCTTTTATAAAAAAGCGTATAGTGGATTGTCACTGGAACTTACCCCATCACTTATGTTATTTTTATATTAAGGTAAACAAATGAGCGGAAATATTTTTGGCCAACTTTTTAGAATTACCACATGGGGGGAATCTCATGGGGGTGGTATTGGTGTCGTCATTGATGGATGTCCCCCACGCATTCCCATTTCAATAGAAGAAATTCAATGGGAACTTAATCGACGTCGACCTGGTCAAAGTAAAGTCACCACTCAACGACAGGAAGAAGACGCCATAGAAATCCTTTCCGGTATCTTTGAAGGACAAACCCTTGGAACACCTATTTCCCTCATGGTTCGAAATAAAGATGCCCGATCTGAAGACTATGCTGTTTTCAAAGATACTTTTCGCCCTAGTCATGCTGATTTCACCTATGAGCAAAAATATGGCATTCGCAATTGGCAAGGAGGCGGGCGAGCCAGTGCAAGAGAAACCATCGGTCGTGTAGCTGCCGGAGCCATTGCAAAAAAAATTTTACAAGGTAAATGTGGAATAAATATTTTAGCGTACGTTAAGCAAATTCATCATATTTCTTGCGAAACGGATGTTAACACTCTCTCTTACGAACAAATTGAATCTAACATTGTTCGATGCCCTGATAAAGCTACAGCTGAAAAAATGATTCAACTGATAGAAGAAACAGGCAAAAAAGGTGATTCTTTGGGTGGCATTATTGAAGCTGTTGCCCGCAATGTTCCTGCTGGATTAGGTGATCCTGTTTTTGACAAATTAGAAGCTGATTTAGCTAAATCAGTGATGAGTCTTCCCGCTACGAAGGGATTTGAAATAGGCTCTGGTTTTTCAGGCTCTCAAATGACGGGCTCTGAACATAATGATGCTTTTTACACCGAGGATGGAAAAGTACGGACAAAAACGAATCGTTCAGGAGGCGTACAAGGCGGTATTTCTAATGGAGAGAATATCATCATTCGAGTTGCTTTTAAACCCACTGCTACCATTCGACAAATTCAGGATACAGTCACAAAAGAAGGCAGCTCTGTCAAACTTTCAGCTCCTGGCCGACATGATCCTTGTGTTCTACCCCGCGCTGTTCCTATGGTAGAAGCCATGATGGCCCTTGTCCTTGTGGATCATTTCTTAAGACAACAGGCTCAATGCTCTTAAAATTATCTTGCGTTGTGCGTACCGAATAATGCGTAAAATATAAAAAAGAATATTGTCATCGCATGACACAAAACTCATTGGGCATAACTATTTCTAAGCTGGAGAAGAAGGTTCAGACAACTTTCCAAGATTTCCCAGCATGGTATCCACCATTTTCTTCATTTCTTTGCCAGGTTTAAAATAAGGAACATTTTTGGCTGGAATTTTTACTTCTTGTTCAGGTTTATTTGGATTTCGGCCTACACGTGCATCTCGATGTTTAATCATAAATACACCAAAATTGCGTAATTCTACTTTGTCATTTCTTCCTAAACTTTCAATAATATAATCTAATGTTTTTTGTATAACATCTTTAACTGCAATTTGAGGAACCCCTGTTTCATTTGCAATGCGAATGGCTAAATCTCTTTTTGTCATTTTAAACCCTCCTCTAAATCAAGGTGAATGCTTTAATTTTTCCCCCACATAATAAATAACCAATAAAATTACAATCACAAATAAAATGATCACCACTGGATTTTTAAAAAACTTCCTCAACCCGTGACCTGCCTCATCTTTTTCTTTAGCAGCTTCGTATTTGCCAAGTTGACCATGCATGAGAATGAAAAGATGATGCCACTGAGCATCAATTCTTTTGACTTGAGTGGGCGTCATCATTAAATAGTCTTTCAAAGAAATAATTTGGCTTAAAATACCCATCACTTCTTCTGTAAAATGACTTTCAAATCCTAAAACCTCACTGAGACGGGCTTGTTGATGGGCAATATCGGTTTTTAATGCAAGGAAGTTTTTTTCTAATTCGTCAGAAGATTTTTTGTTTTGAGACACAGAGGTAAGAATATCGTAAAAATTTTTCCACAAACCGATAAAGGTTTCAAGAAGAGGAATACTTTGCTGTAAGTGCTTAGCTCCCAAAATGATCCTCCAAAATGGATTCTATATTTTGAGCGTAACATGCAGCTTGATACGTGTCAAGAAAAATGACCCCATATTTTTTATCATGACAGACAATACATTTTAAATTGTTTCTAAAGTTTTTATTTTAAATAAAACCAAAAATTACATTGACCAAGTCGTCTAAAACATTGATAATATGATAGTTTTTTTTAAAGAAAGACCAACATTTAGCTTTTCAAGGCTTTTTAGTGAACAAGGGGCGGCACTTGAAACGGCATCACTCTTTTTTGTTTTTTATTTTAAGTATATTTACACTATTCGCTTTCTCTCTTTCTACCATTGCTTCAGAAACACCGATCTCTTCGAAATCTGACAGCAAAGATTTCTCCTCTGTTTCAAAAAATACTTCCAAAGTTTCTCCTAATGTTCTTGTGCGACAAGGGAAAGTTGCTTATCGCAAGAAGAATTATCCAGAAGCACTTGAAAAATGGTCACTTGCTTTAAAAGCTAAACCTCATGATAAAGAAATTTCAAAACTTGTAAGAATGGCTGAAGAAAAGATAAATAAGCCTTTCCCACAAAAAAAAGAAATAAGTGAAAACGCCTCTCCTACAGCTTCAAGTCAGGACCTTCCTCCTCAGAAGAGAAAAGCTTTTGTTGATAATCAATTACGTATGGGAAAACAGGCTTATCGAAAAAAGGATTTTAAATCTGCCTATGTTTCCTTAAAAAAAGGCGCCGAAGTCGATCCAAAGAACAAAGAAATACAGCAGCTGCTTCATTCTATTCTAGAGAAAACACCGAATATGGAAGAAGTTCTTTTAAAAGATGAGCAAGAAGCGAAACAAAAAATTGAACAAAAAAAAGAAAAACAAGCCCAGGCGAAAGCTAAACGTGCAGCCTCTGCAGCTTCTGGAGAAAATACTTTTCTTCCACTTAATTCCAGTTTTGAAACTCTTCCAACAGAAGGGACTCCTCTCACCCTTGAGCAATGTATCATGATTGCCCGCGCTAACAGTCTTTCGGTTAAAATTGCACGTGAAGAAGCAGCCCTTGCCCGTTGGAAAATGGCTCCTGCTAGAAGAGCCCTTTGGCCATCAGCCGATGTTTTTTACAAAACAACCAGTGGAACAGCAGGCAGTGCTCAGAATCAAGATTTTGAAGGAACTGAAATGGCTTTAGAATTTCAAAAACCTTTGCTCACATGGGGTAAAAACAAAGCTCTTTTCCTTCAATCAAAACTTAATTGGGAAATTGCAAAGCGAAATCTTCAAAAAGAAGTTGCTGAATTAGACTTCAAAGTGGAACAAGCTTATTTCATTCTTTCTAATGCATTAAAAGATGTTCAAGATCTCCATCAATTATATGAAGAAACACAAAAAGACCTCAAAATCGCTGAACAACGTTATAAACTTGAGTTGATCAGAGAACTAGAATGGCTCAAAGCAAAGTCTAAGGGGGATGAAATTTATTATCGTGCACAAGGGGCAGAAAAAGATTATCTCCTAGCACAACTTACCTTGGAACAAATTTTAGATACACGAAGTTCTTCCACTTTTGCTGTTCAAGCTAATCTTGGCACCTACGATTTAGAAGCCAGTCTTGACCAATGTGTGGATCTTGCGCTCAAAAATAGATCTGACCTCGTCGTTAATGAACTTCTCATCGAATACAATCAACTGGGTCAAAAAATCGCCCGCAGTGAATACAAATGGAATGTTAATCTCGAAGGCAATGTGGGACTTAATGACGAAGCCTTCCTTTCTGAAAGTAAAGATCTTGCAAAAGAATATTTTATTGGTGTCAAGGTTACAAAACCTTTCGGGCCTCATACTTTTGAAGATAATTATGTCACCGAAGACAAAGTCCCCAGTGCAGGGCAAGTCACTTCAACAAAATTCACAAGTAATACTCTCAAATGGTATTTATGGAATAGTACCGCAAAGATAAGCATGAAAGAAGCCGACATCAAATACCTCAAAGCCATTGATGAATATGTCAAAAAACGTAACTCTGTCATTTTTGAAATTAAAAAAGCTTATTACGAATATCAAAAGGCTAGACAGCAGCTTGCCAATAATGCTCAAAAATTAAAAATCGCTGAACAGGAAACAAAAATTT
Source organism: Candidatus Auribacterota bacterium (assembly GCA_041906865.1). Taxonomy (GTDB): domain Bacteria; phylum Auribacterota; class JACPWU01; order JACPWU01; family JACPWU01; genus CAZXEQ01. The sequence goes on along the minus strand of JAYRIK010000186.1, from coordinate 17,432 downwards.
CTGTTGCGCGTCTAGGTTTAAACGAAATTTTAGATTCTGAACTTTTAGAAACCAAAGATCGTTTCGCAAGAACAAAAGCAGAATATGGCCAAACCCTCTCTGGTTACTATACAGCCATTGCTAATTTGAACAAATCCATTGGTCTAACAGATTATTTTGATCTTAAACGAGGAATTCAAGATAACACTGAAGGAACCGACGTAGAAGCATGGAAAGGATTTTTAAATGCTCCAGGCGAAATAGGAAGCCTTCCCAATACTTCTGGATATCAAGATGTTTTAAATAAATTGGAAGGTAAAAAATCATGGTGGCAGTTCTGGGGCAATAGTTCAAGCTCCTCCGCCTCAAATGCACAACCCAAAACAACACAAGACCTCGTAGAAAAAACAACCGATGAGGGCATTAACTTCTACAAACAAGGTAAATACCCAGAAGCCCAAACCAAATTTGAAACAGCATTAAAACTGGACTCCCGTGCTCTCAAAGCACAAAGTTACTTAAGAAAAACAAAATTAAAAATGGGACAAGAGGTTGAAAATTTTGGGCCCAAGCTAAACGTTACCCCCAAAACTTCTGAAATGAATCAGTGGGTTCAAAAAGGATTAAAACTTTATGAACAAAAACAATATGAAGAAGCTCTTAAAGCCTGGAATAAAGCTCTTGAACTAGACCCTAACAACCGACATGTACAGGTTTATATTCGAAGAGCCAAAAGCAAAATAGTAAAAAATTAACCCAGAGCAAGTTTTTAAGTTTAAGACAAATTTTTAACGTAAGGAGTTAAACGCAATGCTTAAAAAATCGCGTACAGCGAGAACCATTACTTTATCAGTAATCGCCATCGTTTTAGTTTTTGCTCAAGTAAAATTTAAAGTTTTCTCTCTGATCAAAGAAAAATTATCTGGAAAGAAAACAGAACAATCTACAAAGACTGAACCTCCTAAAGAAGCCAAACCTGAAGAAAAAAAAGATAAAGCATCTAAAGACCAAGACGGTAAAGGGAAAGAAGCTAAAGAAGAAGAGCAAGAACCCGTTTCTGTCAAAGTTATGAAAGTCCAAAAGTCTGATTTTCAAGATCTCCTCCCTGTTCTCGGAACAGTAGAAGGGCTTTCTGAAATCGATTTAAAATTTGAATTACCTGGAGTCTTAGAGTTTTTTAATTTCAAGGAAGGTGATCGAGTTAAAAAAGGCGATGTGATTGCCCGCCAAGACAATAAAGATGCCCTTCTTAAAGTTAAATATAGAAAAGCAAAACTTGAAGTAGCCCAAACCACTCTTGACCAAGCTAAGAAAAAACTCGAAATTTATCAAAGTCTCTATGATATCGGAGCGATTATTAAGTCAAAGCTTGAAGAAACCCAACTTGAGGTGGACAACAAACAAAAAGAATATGATGCGGCAAAAATTGAAGTCGCTTCATCAAAACAAGAACTTTCAAAAACCTACATGAAAAGCCCTATTGATGGCGTGTTGGGTCTTCGAGATGCAGATCCAGGAGAATTTGTTACTTCTAATTCAGACATTGTCAGCATCATTGATACCACAGAAGTCCATGCCAAAATAGGTATTGTAGAAAAAGACATTAATAAAGTTCAGAAAGACCAAGCAGGTAAATTTTTTCTAGATACTTATCCCAATAAATCTTTTGATGGAACTGTCGACATTGTCACTCCTATGATCAAGGGAAAAAGTCGCACCCTGACAGTTAAAGTTAAAATTGCCAATCCAGAAAATCTTCTCATTCCCGGTATGTTTACACGAGGAACCATCACTGTTTTCTCTAAAAAAGATACTTATGTTGTTCCTATTAAAGCCGTAGAAACTTCTGGTGAAGAATCTTTTGTTTTCGTAGTGGATGAAAAAAATATTGCTCATCAAAGGCCTATTAAAACAGGCTATATCACCATTGATGAAGTTCAAATTGACGAAGGTATCGCTGAAGGCGATATGGTTATTACAGATACACCTATTAAATTAAAAGAAGGTGCTCCTGTCAAAATCACTGAAAAAGAAGAAGCCAGTGGCGAAGCCCCCGTGGGGGTTGGTGCAGAAATTGGTGAAGAGAAGAAAGAAAAGTAGTAGTGCGTTGTGCGTATTGTGTTATGCGCTAAAAAGTAATAATTAAATTTTCTCTACTCACAGCATATTTCCTTTGTCAAAAAAAAAAAAATAAATCGTGACGCATGACGTGTCACGCACAACATTTAACGAAAAAACTATGAGTATTGCTGAATTTTCTGTACGTAAACCTGTCACCATCATGATGATTTTTTTTGGGATGGTGTTTCTGGGGATGATTTGTGTTGCCAAGCTCCCCCAGGAATTGCTCCCGGAAATCAGCTATCCCCAATTAACCGTTGTTACAAGTTATGCCAATGCTGCCCCTGAAGAAGTAGAAACCCTGATTACAAAAGTCATTGAAGAATCCATTGCGACTGTCAGAAATCTTACCCGCATTCATTCCAGTTCCAAAGAAGGTATTTCTCTGGTTACAGCTGAATTTACTTGGGACACGAACATGGATTTTGCAGCCTTGGCCATGCGTGAAAAGATTGATCTAATCAAAGAAAGACTTCCTCGAGACGCCGATGAACCCATCGTTAAAAAGATCAATCCTCTTGCAAAACCCATGATGCTTTTAAGCATTACAGGAGACTATCCTCTTGAAGAACTTTTGAGAATCACCAAAAAATTCATCAAAGACAAGCTTGAAAAAACAGAAGGTGTTGCTTCGGCAGGAATCAGCGGAGGCCAAGAAAGAGAAATTTTAATTGAAGTAGACAAAACTAAACTTAAGTCCGTCAATATTGATCTTCTCGAAATTTCAAAAGCCCTTAAAAATTCTAATTTAAATTATCCTGCCGGATCGACCAAAGAAAAGTTCTATGAGTATCTCGTTCGAACCATTGGAGAATTCCAATCCGTCAAAGAAATTGGAGATACCGTCATTGGCCTTGATGATCAAGAAAAAGCTATTGGAGATCAAGAAGCTTTCTCTCCCCAAGCACGTCAGGCACAAGAAAAAGGTAAGTATCATCGTCTCGTTCAATTAAAAGATGTCGCCAAAGTCACGGACACTTTCAAAGAAGTGGAAAGCTTTTCTCGATACAATGGACAAGAAAATATCTCTATTACAGTTCAAAAACAACCTGCAGCTAATTCTATTCTCACCGTTAAAAAGGTAAAACAACAACTGGATCTCCTCCGGCCAAGCCTTCCTAAAGGAATAAAAATTGACATTGTCTATGATGAATCTATTTTCATCAAAGAATCTATCAATGGCATTGCAGATGATGGCGAACAGGGCGTTATGTTAGCCTTTGGTGTATTATTCTTTTTCTTAAAGCGCTTTTGGCCAGCCCTCATTGTTTCACTTACTATTCCTGCAGGCTTTATGTTTGTCTTAATTTGTATGTTCTTTGCAGGAGTAAGTCTCAATATCGTCAGTTTAATGGGACTTGCCCTCTCCATTGGAGGTATCGCAGATGCCCCCATCGTTGTCTTAGAAAACATCTATCGACATAGAAGCGAACTCAATGAAGATAATACTGTTTCTACTATTAAAGGAACTGATGAAGTTGCAACTGCTGTCACAGGTGGATCTCTAACAGCCATGGCTGTTTTCTTTCCCATGATTTTCCTTTCAGGCGTCGAAGGACAACTCCTAAAACAATTGGCATTCTCTGTTATTTTTTGTAATGCGGCTTCCAACCTCCTTTGTCTCACCCTTGTCCCGAAACTTGCAGCACAAGGTAAACGTGTTCAAACAGACAAACCCTCTCGATTCTCAAAATTTGTAGATACATCTATGGAAAAGATAAAAAATACCTATGGATCTATTTTAGATTCCTTTTTAAAACATAAATGGTTTTTCATAGGCATTACTATTCTCCTTTTTGTCCTGGCAAGCTGGTTGATGGGAAAACTGGATCAAGAGCTTCTTCCCAAAGTAGATAAAGGTCAATTTATCGTTGAGGCTAAACTTAAAACAGGAACTCGAATTGAGATTACAAATGCTTTGATTTTAGATATTGAAAAAGTTGTTTCAAAAATTCCAGAACTAGATAGTTATTCTGTGAATGTAGGTTCTGACAAAACAAAAGCCGCTGAAGGAGCAGAAACATTGGGTTCCCACGAAGGAATCATCATTGTTTCTTTGAAGCAAAAACCCGAAAGAAAAAGATCGACAAATGATGTTATACAATCCATTAAGAATGAGCTTGAAAAGATTGATCTTAAAGGGGCAGAAATTAATTATGTTTCCGAAGAATCTCTTTTTGGAAGTGCGCTTGGAGGAGGAGCAGCTATTACAGTAGAATTTTTAGGGAATGAACTCGATACTTTGGAAAAGCTTGCTCTCGAAGTTGAAAGCCAACTCAAGAACATTCAAGGCATCTATGGCGTACGCAATAGTATTCCTGAAAAAGCTCCGGAAACAAAAATTTTCATCAATAAAGATAAAGCAGGGCTTTATGATCTTTCTGCAAATGACATTGCGCTTACAACCCAAATGGCCATTAAAGGAATCGTGGCTTCAAATTATAAAGAAGAAGGGGCAGAATATCCTATTCGTGTCCGCTTAAGCGAGAGAGATACCGATGCAACCTCTAAAATCAATGACTTATGGATTCATTCTCCTCAAGGAATGGAGATATCTGTAAAAGAAATGGCAAAACTCCAAGTAGGAAAATCACCTAGTGAAGTAAGAAGACTTGAGCAACGCCGGGCTGTTTTTGTATATGCAAATCTTTATGGAAGAAAACTGGCCGATGTGGAAAAAGAAGTTACAGAATTCTTAAAAAAGACCCCCCTTCCTGATGATTATACAATTCGACTTGGCGGAGAAAGTGCAGAAAGAGCCAAATCCCTAAGTGCATTGTTAACAACGATTCTTATGTCTATTCTTTTGATTTATATGATCATGGCCAGTCAGTTTGAATCGCTTATTCAACCCTTTTTAATTATGTTCGCCATCCCCTTCTCTGTCATTGGCGTAGCAATTGCCCTTTTTCTCACACATACGTCTGTCAATATTTTCTCTATGTTAGGATTCATTACCCTGGGAGGCATGGTAACGAACAACGCCATCGTTATGTTTGAATACATGAATGATTTAAGATCGGAAGGCCAACCCCTTTTAGAAGCTGTTAAACAAGCCTGTACAGTGAGACTTCGTCCTATTTTAATGAGCACTCTTGTCACTTTGATTGGTCTTCTTCCACTTGCATTAGGGTTAGGTGAAGGAGGAGAATTAAAATCTCCATTAGCGATTACGGTTGTAGGAGGGCTTTTTGTTTCTACTGCCCTTACCTTATTTCTTATCCCAACAGTCTATATTATTGTTGAAGGATTTTTAGATAAATTCAGAAAGAAAGAAGCCTAAGAAAAAATCAATTATCAAACGCACTATTTTTTAGGATTTATAATTGATTTTTGACATAAAGGTTCTATATGGGTTTACCTTCTTATTCAGTTCGAAAGCCAATCGGCTTAATCATGTTGTTCACAGCGCTAACCCTTTTTGGTTTAGTCGCCTTTACAAAACTTCCCGTAGAACTCATGCCCAATGCTAGCTATGATAAGATCACCATTCTTGTCAATATTCGTGGTGGCATGCCTCCTGTCGATGTTGAATTTTTAGTCACACGCCCCATTGAAGAAGCCCTCAGCACCGTGACTCATCTTGAAAGCATTGGTTCTACCTCTAAAGAGGGAAAATCGACAGTTGTTTTGAGTTTTCCTCCAGGAACGGACATGGATTTTTCATCTTTGGAAGTCAGAGAAAAATTTGCAAAAGTAAAGAACAAGCTTCCTCATGAATGTGAAAAGCCCGTTATTGCAAAGTACGAAGAGTCAGATACCCCGGTCATGATCTTGGCTATAGCAAGTTTTGTGCATACTACGGAACAAATACGTGCCCTAGTGGAAGATCATATTAAAGAGAGATTGATGAGAATCCGTGGTGTAGCAAACATCGAAGTCGGTGGCGGCAAAGAAAGAAAAATCCTCGTTGAACTTGACCAAAAGCGTATTCAAGCCCTTAGCTTATCCGTTCAAAGAGTTGTTTCTGCTATCTCTAAAAATAATCTTAATCTGATGGTGGGTAATGTTGCAAAAGATGAATATAAAATACTCTTAAGAACCATTGGACAACTCCCCTCTCTTAACGCCATCAAAGATATTCCTGTCATGAAGACAGATCAATTTTCTATTGTCCGTTTAAAAGATATTGCTGAAGTGAAAGATTCTTTTTTGGAAGCAACTACCTATTCTAGAACTAACTCAAGAGAAGTCGTTTCTCTGTATGTCCAAAAAGAATCTACCGCAAATACCGTGAGGGTTTGCGAAAATCTCCAAAAAGAAATGGATGATATCGGAAAATCAATTGGAAAAGACGTTCGTATTATCACTGTTAGCAATCAAGCTATTTTTATTGAAAAAGCAATTGAAACCGTTATGAAATCTCTACGAGATGGTGGCATTCTTGCCATCATTGTCCTTTTTTTCTTTCTTAGAGATTTTCGCTCTACCATTGCGATTGTTCTTTCCATGCCACTCTCTATTGTCATTACCTTTGCTCTTATGTGGTTTAGTGGGTTAACCGTCAATGTGCAAACCCTTAGTGGACTGGCACTCGGAATAGGAATGTTGACTGATAATGCTGTAGTTGTTTTGGAAAATATTGATATTCGACGCTCTAAAGGCCAAAATCCAATTGATGCTGCTATTGAAGGAAGTCAACAAATGCTATTAGCGCTTGTCTCTTCGACAGCAACAACCGTCATCGTTTTTCTTCCAATCGTTTTCATTAATAAGCAAATTCAAATTCTCTATAAAGGACTTGCCTTAACGGTTACTTATTCTTTAGTTGCTTCCCTTTTAACCGCTCTTTCAATTGTTCCTTTGATGGTTTCTAGAGGAACCTATAAAGCCAAAGTTAAAAAGAAAGCAAGAGCCTCCATACGAAAAGTGAAGAACCTTTATCGTAAAAGTCTTTTTTATGCCGTTCGATATCGTTATATCTGCGTTGGAATCATGTTTTTTATCATGTACATGGCCTTTCTATATATTGGAAGTTTAGACAAAGAATTATTGGCCTCTTCAGAAGAAGGAAAATTTACTGTCTTTGTCGAACTCCCCTCTGGAGCTAAACTTGAACTTTCAGATAAGGTTGTAAAACAGGTAGAAGAAATTCTTACAAAAATGCCTGAAATTCAAACTGTTTCTTCTCGTGTAGAGGGTTGGTCTTCTAAAGTTTATGTGGATCTTGTTGCTCCAGAAAAACGCAACAAAAGTGTGGAAGATATCATTGAAGAATTACGGCCAAGATTTAAGAATTTGGGTGAAGCAGAACGAGCTTTTGTTTACTTTTCAGAATCCAGAGGTGGAGGGTCTAAAGAAATCCTTGTGGATGTATATGGTTTTGACTATGCGGTTTTAAAGAAATTGGCGTCTGAAATTGCTGGGAAAATGGAAAAAATTCAAGGGCTTACAGATCTTAAATTAAGAATGAAAGAAGGACGACCTGAATATGACATCGTAATTGATAAAAACAAGGCAGCTGTACATGGGATGTCAACCCGAGATATTGCCGATGAACTCCATGCTCAAACACGTGGACTTGAAGCCACTCGATTTCATTCTGAAGGAGGAAAGGAAGTTGAAACCATTGCACGCCTCCAGCAAAAAGATAGGGCTCATTTAACAGATATTCGTAAACTTACACTTGTAACTCCACGTGGAGAATTACTAGAGCTCAAAGAGGTTGCAAACTTTAAAGAAGGTATTGCCCCAAGCGAAGTTTGGAGACTCAATAAAACCCGAATGATTCAAGTTAGTTCTAACCTTCATAATATCAGCATGGAAAAAGCTGCTGCTTTAATTACAGAAGAGTTAAAATCGATGAAGTTTCCAAAGGATTATTATTATCTCTTTGGAGGCGACTACGCTCGACAAATCGAGAATCAGCAACAATTAGCTGTTGCACTTCTTATCACACTTGTTCTGATCTATATGCTTTTATCTTCCCTCTTTGAATCTTACTTTCAACCTTTTATCATTATGAGCGCTATTCCGCTTTGCTCTATTGGTGTTGCAATAGCCTTAGGAATGACACACACCACTATCAGCATGGGAGTGATGATTGGAGCTATTATGCTGGGTGGCATTGTTGTTAATCATTCCATTGTCATGGTAGATCATATTAATTTTGTTTTAAAACATGAAAATTATGGAATATTCAGAGCGGTGATTAGCTCAGGAATTGATCGTTTACGACCCATTATGATGACAGCTGCAACAACAGTGTTGGGTCTTCTCCCAACAGCATGGGATAAAAGCCAGGGAGCCAGTCTCTGGAGCCCTCTTGCTATTACAGTCATTGGAGGAATTATCAGTTCAACAGTTATGACACTTTATATTGTCCCTAGCATTTTCACTATTTTTGGAGATATTGGGAAAATGTTTCATAAAATTCTAAGTATTTTTTCTCCACACAAAGTAGTAGAGACTCCTGCCCCAAATAACTCTTGAAGACCTCTGCACAACTTCCCAAAACTCATTGAAAGATATAATTTTACTATAGGAACAGTACTCAGGATTTTTGTAGCCCTTTGTTAGCATTCAAGTTTGTCGAGAACAAAGATTTTGAGCTTTATAACTTCTCGACTTGCTTGAAGAATAAAGTTGTGCAGAGGTCTTTCTTAAGATTTAAAATTGATTTAACAGGTGAACTGGCCACAACCGGCTAACTGGAAAACGGAGTCATTTCTGTAATGCACTTTTTGAAATAACTTTCACTTCTTCTGAAGTACTTCTCATCAATCGAATTTCTTCAAACTCATTAAAGTGATATTTTTCCATAAGAACGTTTTGAATCACTTCACACGTCAAATCATAAAGTTGAGGGGGGAAACCTTCTTTTGAATGAGTCATTTCAAATTGAAATTGAAAGAACGGTAATTTTTGATTTTTTTCATCTTTCAGATAATGCCCTTTAATCGATTCAACTTTAAAATCAAAGGGCTGAATGTTACTTTTCTTATCCTCTGCAAGCTTTTCTAAATCATTTATTTTTCTAACAATCCTTAAGGCAATCTGCCCTGCAATAAAATCAGGAAGCGTCACTTCTTCTAAATCAAAATCATCCTCAAGCCATTCATCTACTTTCTGAAACTGAAGATAAGGCTCAGGGAATGCTCTTCTCTGGAACTTTCCATTTTCATCACGATAGTCTAAAGGAATTACCTCCGTAATATTTGCATTAAAATTGGAGGCCCCTAACACAAATAAATATTCATACACAAAGCCGGAAGGAAAAGTAATATCTTCCGCAACAGTTCCAGGTTTCATTTCATACGTTTCTCTTACCTGACAATAGACAAGAGCCTTTTCATCTGGCAAAGCCTTGGTTTTTATAGCAAGGATTTTGTAATGGACTTTATCTTTGAGTCTCATTTCAAGCACCATTCTCAAAAAAGAAAGAGAAAAATCACTTGAGTCAGTACTTTTCTTAAGATAATCCGTCAATAAATGGTGGGTATTACCTGTAGAGAGATTTGAAAAAAAGTTGAGCACACATCGCTTGGCTAAGGGAGCAGGATTAAATCTAATTCTCAGCATCATACGCTGCTCAAAATCATCCCGCGATATAGTAGAGGTCCAGAATTTTTTGATATCAAGAAGATAACGTGTCGCAACATATTCAACACCTGGGATTGCTTTATTCGCAATCACCAGCGTGTAAAACTGAATCGGAGCATCCGTAGAAAGAGAAACCCTTGCTAAACTAAGTAAGACATTTCCCATTTTTTCTGAATCAATATCGCTGACACCCCCAAAAAGCTTTTCAACCCTAACCCAAGCCCCTAGATTATTACCAATGATTTTGGACTGAACATCTTTGACTTTATATTCGTCCTGACAGACTTTCTTAATAGAATCGGCAACTTTTTCTTTGGGAAAGGATGGTTTACTACAACTGTCGGATAAAAAAAGAAAACCTAAGAATAAAAAATAGAGGTATTTTTTATAATTTGGCTTCAAAAAAATTCTTGAAAATTTTTCCACAAAGCATCACCCCGCATAGTCAGGAAACTTAAATTGCTGATGTCGTTTTAGGAGTCACTTGATGATCATAACCATATTCCTTAAAAATGGCTTCAATATCATCATATTCAAGTTCTGTTTTCTCCAAAAGCTCTTTAGCAAATCGCTCTAGAATATGTTTTTCTTTTCTTAAAAGATCTTCTGCTTCTTTTAAGCAAGCATTCAATATTTCTCGGGTATCTGCATTCAAATCATCTTTAATTTTGTCGGAAATTTCTGTTTCAGGAATAACTGTATAATCCCCCACATATTCTTGTTTCCCCATGCCAAATTTCCACACCATAGAATGCGCTACATGCATCGCATTTCTAAAGTCAGAAGCAACTCCATTAGATGTAACCCCATAACGAATTTTCTCTCCTAGATATCCTCCCAAGGAAACCTTGATATCGGCTAACAGCCCATCTTTATTTTCAGTAAAATACTCTTCTCTTGGCTGATGATAAACAACGCCTAGCGTGGATTGACGTGTCGCAATCGAAGCTTTAAAAACATCGTCTGTAGGATGAAGAATATAAAGAACAATCAAATGCCCTGCTTCATGAAAAGCAACACGTTCCCTCTCATCCGATGTCATTTCTCTTTTTAATTTAATACCCAAATCAATTCGTTCAATGGCTTCTGTCAAATCCTTGTAAGTCACCACTTCACGTTTATTTCGAGTTGCAATCAGAGCCGATTCTTTAATCACATTTTCAACTTCGGCAGGACTTTTCCCAACAGATTTTCTAGCTAATCGGCCAATATCAATCGTTGGATCATGTTTTACCTTATCTAAATAAAATCGGAAAAGTTTTTCTCTGCCCCTTAAACCTGGTTTTGAAATAAAAATCTTCCTATCAAAACGTCCTGGTCTTAAAAGAGCCTCATCCATAATACCTTCAATGGCATTGGTTGCGCCCATAACGACAATGTTTCCTGCCCCTTCTAAGCCGTCCAATTCAATTAAGAGTTGGTTTAAGGTACTATCTGTTTCTTGTCCTCCTCCAAATGAAAATGAACGCCTGCGACCGACAGCATCTAATTCATCAATAAAAATAATGCATCCCCCTTCAGCATAAGCAAGTTTTTTTGCCTTAGCGAAGAGCTTACGAACACGACTGGCCCCTACTCCTACAAAGATTTCTACAAATTCGCTTCCTGAAATAGACAAAAATGGAAGACCTGCCTCCGTTGCAATGGCTTTTGCCAGCAAAGTCTTTCCACAACCTGGAGGCCCAATCAGCAACATACCTCTTAAAATTCTTCCTCCAATTTGCTTTAACTTTGTTCTATCTTTAATCAGTTGAACCATTTCCCAAGCTTCATCTTTAGCTTCATCAATTCCAATTACTTGATCAAATTTAACATTCACAAAATCTGCTTTTATTTTATTACGCTTCATTTGATTGAAGCCACCCATCATCATGTTCATATAAAGATAGGCAAAAATAAAAGCTTGTAAGAAAACAGAAAGAATCGTAATGGGAAGACCTGCCAAAGTCAGATTTCGGTAAAAGGATTCCATCGTGTAAAGACCCCAAACCGATAGAATCAAAAGGATAATGATGGTGAAGGTGATGATAATGGCGACACGATTATTATAAATAAAAATCTTTAACCTTCTCCACAGTTTTGGCATATAAGCTCCTTAATCAATATAGCATGAATTTTTGGGGTCCGTCAAATTCCAGCGCTTAGCCCTCTTCTAAAAAATAATAAGCTAACCTGTAAAACAGATTTTAACGGCAACTTATTCTCAAAATCTTATTAAATCCTATAAAGATAAAGGGGGCTTCTTTTTCTGAAAGCCCCCCTTTCTAAAAAAATCTTAAATCTACTAAAAAATTACTTCAAATCTTCCATCTGAATATACATTGTCTCTTCAATACCGGAATCCTGATTGATTGCTTCTACAGCAACGGCTTTCATGACTTTTAAAGATTCGAGGAAAGGGATCACATTTTCTTCTAACATAGCATCCGTCTGAGCTCCACTTGCCTTCTGAAACTTCTGCGCCCATTTCGTAATTTGAATCACCAAATCCAATGTTCTCTCCATATTGACAAAACCTAGCTGATTCACCTTAACATTAAAATTTGGGGTGGCATTTTTGAAACTCTGACTTTGACCGACTGGCGACTTTCCACCTTTAACCACATCAATCAAACTTTTCACTGTATCTTTGTTGATACCAATGATGAGAAAACCATTCGTAACAGCATAAGAGGGATTCAAGGTTTGAAAAGGTAACTGTACTTCTAAGTAATTAATTTCTACACCTTGATACTCTTCTTTACCCAGATTTACTTGTGCTAAAGAAGGCGTCGTAGGTGCAACAGCAACCGTTTGTGTATCTGCAGCAGATTCTTCCGTAACAACAGCAGAACCATCGGCATTCACAGATGAAGTCGCACTTGAAGAAGCTGCACTCACCCCTGATGGAGCTGATTTCTTAACCACATAATCCATTAAAGTTTTCATAACGCTAGAAATCTTCGCTTCATCTTTCACCTTCGCTAAAATTGCAACGTGAGGGAAAGGAAAAAGTCCCGACATGTCTACATTTGTAACTGCAAAACAGATCTCATTTCCCAAAGAACCCAAAATATCATTTTTAATGCTAATATTAGCTTCTTTCTCAAAATTGGCTATACCCTCTTTAATAAGAGATGCCTGTTCTGCTCCTTGAGTTTCCATGCTGCCTTGCCAACCATCCCAAATCTTTGAAAGATCTAAGCCATTCGAAGCTGTTAAAATCAAACTGCCATCTGGAAGAAAACTTAAAGATTCCGTTTCTTTAGGTCCTGATTCCAAACCCGTCATCGCATTGGATGAAGTGGATGTCTTATTTTTTGCAAAGAAAAGCTTTACCAGTAAACCATTATCAAAACCAACAGCACCCGAGATAGACTGAATGGAGCCTAATGTCTGTTCAATACCTGCTGTAAGGCCTTCAGATGCTCCCGCAGGCTTTGGCAATGCCTTAATCAAGTCTACAATTTTTGCCATGTTGACATAAATCAAACCTCTTAAGTCTCCCCTAATCTTAAGATTTCCCATAGCCTTTTTATAATCTTCATTACTTCCGAGGGATTCTGAAGACTTTTTAGCCATAAGATCTATGACTTTACGAAGACCTGAATCATCCAACCCCACTTCTAATGCAAAAATACTTCCCATGATAGAATAATTAAATTCAGGACCTGCCACTTTTGGATTTTTGACGCGTGTGATTTTTTCGCCATTGTATTCAACAGTTTCTAAGGTGACTTCCCCTTTTACCTTTTCAACTAAAGCAGCAATTTTTCCATTCACATCTGCCTTAGAACTGGTTTGAGATAAAAGCAAAAGTTGAGGATTTGCAAGACCTTCCTTACTTCCAATCAAAGCAACACTTAAATCCTGTCCAAATAAACCGAAAAGATTTTCTTCAGAAAATTCAAAACCTAAATTCTTTTTAAATTCTTCTTTAAAGGCATTAAGATCAAAAGGTACATTTCCCCAAATCTTTAAAGCAGAGACTCTTTGCCAAAACTGAGAGCCTTTAACCAAATCCCATGTTGCTTGAGCATTTCTAGCGGAGAGGAAAAGAACAACGTCACTTGGAACTATTTCAGCAATGGCAACCTCGCCTTGTGAAGAAACAAGCTCACTGACCGAGCTTTCTTTTCCAGAAGAGAGAAGAGACTGTACTGATTCGCCTTTTTTCATTTTCAAAGTGACAACTACACCTACAGCCACAAGCGCAGCTACAACAACCACAAGAATACCCTTTTTCATTCTCTTCCTCCTTGAGATTTAGACAATAAAAAATTATTAGGAATGAACCTATCCTTGAGAATAAGTATAACGACGAAAGGCATTGGAATGCAAGCAATTTCGAATGAAATGGATGTGTTTACTGGTTAGCCTGTTTCCGTTTCACCAGTTGTATAACCCACCCCTAATTTCTAGGATACTAATGTTAAAATCCTGTCATCCCCGAATGTATTAATCGGGGATCCATTTCATTAAAACCCTGGATTCCGGCTTACAACAGGCAGGAATAACGGACGTTAATAAAAAAACCAGCTAACCGGTCATGATAAAACCGATTAGCTGGCTAAACTTCTGAACCTGCTTGAATTATGCGAAATGTGATGCAGCTACAGCTGTAGCCATAGAATCTGAAACCCCTTGAATCATTTGATCAGGATCTAAAATAGGAACTGCTGGGATAATGCCTCTGTCCATTTTCCCTGCTTCTCTTATCAACGTGTCATAATCTTCGGGGTTCAACTCTTTTTTCATGGATTCCACAACTTCAAGATAAATCGCTTTAAGTTGCGTCAAAGCAGCAGTGGGATCATTAGAGTAAAGTAATTCTACTCCAGCCAAGAGTAAGGCAATGGAAACTCTTTGACCCGCTTTAGCTTTTTCGACAGTTAAAATCTTAGGTTTGGCAAAAGCGGCATATGAATATGCAGCTTCATTTCCTTGAGCAATATAAAAGAGAACATTATTTTGGTTCGCCTCAAACTTAGGCTGAGTACCTGTTCTATTTTTATTTATAAGATCTGTCACCTGCGTCATTAAATCTTCAACCTTTTTAAAAGATACAGCAACAAGATTACCTTCCGTTGCATCCATTGCCTGAAGAATATAATCCAAAATGATCTTAGGCAATCGATTAGAGGCCATTATGAAGGTCAGATCTCCCTTCTGTCCTCGAAGCTGAACTAATTTCTCATGAAGAGAAGGGCCAACCTGAGCCACAATCTTCGATAATTTTAAAGTTGCATCTTGACGTAGATTCCCTTCGGCATCTAAAACATCATTATAGTTGATATTACCTACCAAAGCATCTACATCAACAATAGCAACTCTTGGATCACTCTCTACATCTTCTCCCCTATTAATTTTCTTTTCAAGCAAACGCTTTTCAAACTTTCCATCTAGAGAAGTTAAAGATTGACTCGCAAGAGCTGCACGAATAAGGAAAGCTCTTACATTTTGGGATGTGAGTTCAACCCCTTCTCTATTAGCCCCATCAGCTAAAAAAGCTCCTTGTAGAAAAGGCTTAGGGGAATGTCCTGTAATAAGTCTTACGCCTTCGGATAAACCAGCATTCAGAGGTTCTCCGTCAAAATAGACTGTTAAATGTTCACTCAACTCAAAAGTAACTCCAACAGCTGATTTCCCCGCTAGAGCAGCTACTCTTTCTATTTCTTCTCGAACTGCTGGAGACAATTTTAAATAGGCTCTTAAGGTACGAGCTCTCTCTAAGTCATTAACATCTTTAAATTCAAAAGGTTTAGCTTTATCTTCATGACGTTCTAATCGATAAAGAAGCGCAACATCAGCATCGGCATGTTCTTCTCCAGCTAAACTTTCCCCTGCCAAAACTGCTTGAATAGCAGCAATCACAGCATGAGAAGCATCCCTAAGTTGTTTAGGAGTAAGGTCTGGTTTAACTCCTCTTAAAGCTTCATCAACACGAGGCTCTGCATCTTCATGCATTAGAAGACGAGCTAAAACCGCTAAGCCTTTTTCAGGTGTACCTTTCTTAGTCAAAAGCCAAGTCAAAAAATTCTTCTCAAAAACAGGAACAAGTTTTCCTCCGTACTCAACAAAATTTACTAAAAAACGATCATTTGGATCATCAACTACTAAAGCTTGCGATAATATGTCATCAATATTAGAAAGTGCATCTAGCTTTGTCAAAGCTGCGACAAGCGCCTCTAAAGGTAATCCAAATCTTTCTGCAATCGGTTTCAAAACGGCTTCTAGACTAGCTCCTTTTTCACCAACCAAAGCTCCTAATGTTTTGCTTAAACCTGTTAAGGCTTGGCGCAAACTATCTTGTTGATCAGGAAAAGCTCCTCCAATAGGTTGAGCTTGACCTCCCCCTAATAAGCCTTGAACATAAGTAATGGTTTCTTCATCATGCTCCCCAAACGCAGATCCGCCTGGAGCAGGAGGAGCTGCAACTTCACCAGCAGGACCTACTTGAACACCGCTTCCAGCTAATAAAAGAGCTACAAGCGTAACTGATGGTTGGCCATTTCTCGCAACTTCAAGCGTAACGCTTTCAGCTGTTGCCTCTTTTACAGTAACTGTTGCAGTTTGATCCGCAACAGCGTCACGAACTGCAGCTTGCACTGTCTCCAATGCATCTGCATTAGTTGAATCCTGAGCCAAAGTTCGAAGAGCTTGATTTTCTCTTTCAAGACGCCCTTTCAATACAGGAGATAACTTCTCCGCCACCATTGTTGCAGCAAAAGTCTGCGCAACAAAAGCGAGCATCGCAATTCCTAAAAGTATTTTACTTGTTAAAAGTTTACTGAGCTTCATTTTGTAATTCCTCCTCTTTCCTGGGGAATAGTCCCCTGATTATTAAAATAAGATTTAAGTCCTTCAAAAATGTTTTTGGATCCCATCATCACGCGTACATACGGACTGTCGATGACTTCTGCTTGAATCGAAGGTGTAATCACACAGTAACCCATGCCCTTTTCTTTCAAGAAACTCTTAATGGCTTCCGTATGAAATCCCCCAGCAATCAAAATCACCACATCTACCTTTTCTTCTTCCATCGCAGTTAAAAGGTTTTTGGTTAAAGATTCATTTCTTTGATTGGCCAGGGTATAAAAATCTTCCGCGTATGGGGTTAAGTTTTTAAAGAATTTTTCATCCAGAATGTCAAAACCGCTTCGTGTTGGAATATTATATTTTTTAGAATTTTCTTTTAGAAAATTCATCACGCCATCTAGTGTGATTTCACTCTTATGAGCTGAATAATCAGCCAACTCTTGTTGATTGAGTTCAGCCAAATAAAGTTTTTTGAGGGTTTTTAAATTCTTTGAAAATTTTAAAAGAGCTTTTTCTTCTTCGGTTTTAGCCAAACTTTCAGAAACTCGATCTTCTGTTTCATCTAATTCTCTAAAAAGAGCTTTGCTTTGAATATGTCCAAAAACTTTTTCATATTCAATGAACTTCAAAAGTTCTGCATGAGGGAAAGTTTTATTTTTAAGTTCGGTTGCATAATGTTTCTGAATAAGTCCTTCTAAGTATAAGTAGTAGTCTAAAGCTGAAACACGACCTAATCGATAACCAAGGGTTTTAGAAAGAAATTCGTTAAGGGCTTTCTGGTTTTCAGCAGAAACAGCCTTTTCATCTTTCTCATTTGAGGAGCCAGAAATTTTTGAGGAAATTTGAGTTAGAAAATCTGTTCTTTGTTTTTCGACTTTTTCAAAATCAATATCCTTTTCTAAAGCTTCTTTTTGAATAAAAAGCGTTAGATTAGGATATTTTTCTTTAAAATCTTTCGCTTCTACCGAGCCAATCACTTTCCCATAAATTTT
>JAYRIK010000185.1:0-8466 GCA_041906865.1 Candidatus Auribacterota bacterium | reverse complement strand
TCTTTTGTGAAGCCCTTTCTTTTGTGACTTTAAAATTAGCTAAACTCATTGTTTGGGATGGAGAGGGAGCCACAAAACTTGTAAGAGTTAAAGTTCGCGGAGCTATGACTGATGAAGATGCAAAAAAAGCTGGACTAGCTATCTCTAATTCAAATCTTTTTAAAGTTTCGCTCTATGCTGAAGAACCCAGCTGGGGCCGTTTAATGGCAGCGCTTGGAAGTACGGGTTTAAAAGGGTTAAATTCTGAAAAAATTTCCGTTAAATTTAATGGCCGCATTTTTGTCAAAAAAGGCAAAGCAACAAATATTACACGTGGAGAAGCTCGAAAAGTGATGCGAGCCAAACAAATTGAGATTGATGTAGATTTAGGACAAGGACAGGGGAAGAACACTGTCTGGACTTGTGATTTAACCCACAAGTATGTGGATATTAATATGTAGTTTGCCGAGCCCTCAATAAAAACTCTGGGCAGGTATTTATTTTGTCTGATGTATTAATCAAAGAAAATATCTATGCAAGAATACATTAAAAGAGCGGCTGTTTTGGTTGAGGCACTTCCTTATATTCAAGCCTTCCGTAATAAGACAGTTGTGATTAAATTTGGCGGAAGTGTGATGACGAAGAAGGAAGTTTTGATGAGCATTCTTCGCGATGCCGTTTTTATGGAGTGTGTGGGTATTAACCCTGTCATTATTCATGGGGGAGGACCTCTCATCAGTGAAAGAATGAAACAAGCTGGCAAGGCTCCTAAATTTGTTGAAGGACTTCGTGTTACCGATGCTGAAACGATGAAAATTGTTGAAGATACTTTGTTGGAAATTAATCAAGAACTTGTGAATGTTATTCAAAGTTTTGGAGGCCGGGCTAAAGGCCTTTCTGGTCGAACAGAAAACATGGTTTTGGTAACTAAACATCCTCCTGTTGAAACCCGACTTCCAACTGGCAAAACTGAATTTGCAGACATTGGTTTTGTGGGAGAGGTTAAGTTGGTGAATCCAGAACCTATTAAGAAGCTCATTCAAAAACAATCTGTAGCGGTGATTACTCCTATTGGTGTTGATTTGGAAGGCAATGCCTACAATATCAATGGCGATCATGTCGCAAGTCAAATGGCTGCATCCCTTAAAGCTGAAAAATTAATTTATCTTTCAGATGTAGGTGGGGTGATGACCAATCCTAAAGATCCGGAATCCCTTGTTTCTACTTTAACCATTGATCAGGCTAATAAAATGATTCAAGATGGCATTATTGCAGGCGGAATGCTTCCCAAAGTAAGATCATGCATTCGATCTGTTGAAGGTGGAGTTGAAAAAACACATATTGTGGATGGACGGGTTTCTCATTCATTGCTTTTAGAAATTTTTACTGATCAGGGTATTGGCACTGAAATTGTTCGTGAAAATGTTGCGGAAACACAATCGACTCCTCTCTTTAGTGATCGAATGAAACGTGATTAAGACAACTAACACATCTCTTTAATTCTTGAAAGGCTCTATGAAATTAAGTTCAAAAACAAATCAAGTCATTGGTCTTTATGATAAATATGTGATGCCTACTTATCGAAAGAATCCTGTTGTTTTTGTTCGAGGAAAGGGCTCTTACGTTTGGGATATTGATGGGCGCAAATTTCTAGATATGTTTCCAGGCTGGGGTGTAAGTGGATTAGGACATTGTCATCCTGAGATTGTAAAAGCTGTACGCTATCAGGCGGGACGATTAATTCATATCGCTAATAATTATTACAATGAGGTTCAGGGTGAGCTGGCTCGTGAGATTGCTAAAAATTCATTTGATGGTAAATGCTTCTTTTCAAATAGTGGAGCTGAAGCAAATGAAGGGGCGATGAAATTAGCCAGAAAATATGGTCATGACAAAGGAAAATTTAAAATTATTACAGCGATGCAATCATTCCATGGACGAACCCTTGCTGCCATAACTGCTACAGGTCAGCCCAAATATCAAGAGGGTTTTGATCCTTTGGTTCCAGGATTTGTTCATGTTCCTTTCAATGATGTAAACGCTCTCAAACAAGCTTTTGATAGTCAAACCTGCGCCGTTATGATGGAGGTGATTCAAGGTGAAGGGGGAGTGCATGTCATTACCGATGAATTTCTTAAAGAAGCTAAAAGATTATGCGAGCAAAATGATGCTCTTTTAATTATTGATGAAGTACAGACAGGCATGGGTCGAACGGGGAAAATGTTTGGATATCAGAATTGGAAAGTGGCGCCCGATATTATCACATTGGCTAAAACTTTAGGCGGAGGCGTTGCTGTGGGTGCTATGATTGCGCAGCGTAGAATTGGTGATGTGCTTCAGCCTGCAACTCATGCAACGACTTTTGGTGGAAATCCTTTGGCTTGTCGCGCCGCTTTGACAACTTTTAAAGTTTTAAAAAAGAATAAAGTTCCTCAAAGAGCTCAAAAAATAGGGCGCCTTTTACGAAAAGAATTTGAAAAATTAAAAAAAGATTTCTCATTTATTAAGGAAGTACGTGGACTAGGCCTTATGTTGGGAATGGAACTTTCTATAGATGGAGTTGAATTGATTAAAGAATGTTTGAGCCAGGGATTGATCATGAACTGTACTCAAGGCAATGTAATTCGCATGCTGCCATCTCTTCTTGTTACAGAAAAGGAGTTACGAGCGGCTTTGAAAATTTTGAGACAAGTATTTGAAGGGTTAAAAATATAGCCATGAAAAAAGACTTTTTGGCTTTTGAGGATTTTACACAGGAAGAGATTTTGAGGCTTTTAGATTTAGCTCAAAAATTAAAAGCTAATCCCATACAGCCTTTATTGAGCGGGAAAATATTAGGGCTTTTCTTTACGAAGTCATCTACAAGGACCCGTGTTTCTTTTGAAGCAGGAATGATTCAATTAGGCGGACATTCCATTTTTCTGGACAGTCAGGGCCTGCAATTAGGAAGAGGAGAGACCATTGCCGATACTGCAAGAGTACTTTCTGGTTATTTAGATGGACTGGTCATTCGTACATACGCTCATCAAGATGTGGTCGAATTTGCGAAAAATGCAACCATTCCCATTATTAATGGTCTAACAGACGCATTACACCCTTGCCAAATTTTGGCTGATCTTTTGACGATTAAAGAAAAGAGAGGGGATGTCAAAGATTTGACCATTGCCTATGTGGGCGATGGAGCCAATAATATGGCGCATACATGGCTTTTTGCTGCAGCTGTGATGGGAATGAAATTTAAAATAGCGGCCCCTCCTGAATATTGGCCAGATCCTGATTGTGTTCGACAGGCTGTGAAACTTTCTTCAAATGGATCAAGATTTTTTGAGGCAACAAAAGACCCCTTAATTGCTGCGCAAGGCGCAGATATTATCTATACAGATGTATGGGTGAGCATGGGGCAGGAAAAGGAGAATGAAAAGCGTTTAAAGGTTTTAGCCCCCTATCAGGTAAATAAAAATCTCGTGAAAGCCGCCGGAAAAGATGTTCTTGTTATGCATTGTCTTCCGGCACACAGAGGGGAAGAGATTTCTGCGGAAATTATTGAAGGACCCAATTCTGTTATTTTTGAAGAAGCAGAAAACAGGCTGCATAGTCAAAAAGCTTTGATGGTAATGTTAATGGGAAAGCAGTAATTCGTTTTAAAACTTTAGATAGGAATAAAAGTTATGTCAGACAAAGTTGTTTTAGCTTATTCGGGTGGATTAGATACTTCAGTTATTTTGCATTGGTTGAAATTTGAAAAAGGCTTGGACGTTGTTGCCTATGTTGCAGATTTAGGACAGGAAAGCGAGCTTGATAATATCAGTGAACGTGCGATGGCAACAGGTGCTTCGAAAGTTGTGGTTGCAAACTTACAAGAGCCCTTTGTTCGAGATTTTATTTTTCCTATGATTAAAGCCAATGCGGTTTATGAAGGTCAATATATGATGGGTACTTCTATTGCGCGTCCGATTATTGCTCAAGAGCATGTCGATGTGGCTCATCGGGTGAAAGCAAAATATGTAGCTCATGGTTCGACAGGCAAAGGAAATGATCAAGTTCGTTTTGAATTAACTTATATGGCTTTAGATCCTTCTTTAAAAATTATTGCGCCTTGGCGTGAATGGGATTTTGAATCCAGAACAGACTTAATTGATTATGCAAAAAAGCATCGTATTCCGGTCCCTGTAACAAAAGCCAAACCCTATTCAAGTGATCGAAATTTATTTCATATTAGCTTTGAAGGCGGAGTTTTAGAAGATCCCTGGGTTGCCCCACCGGACGATATGTTCAAGTTAACGGTTAACCCTGAAAAAGCACCCAACAAACCAGAAGAAGTTGAAATTGAGTTTAAGCAAGGAACACCTATCAAAGTGAATGGTGTTTTTTTGAAACCTCATGAACTTTTGAAAAAGTTGAATGCTTTAGCGGGCAAACATGGGGTAGGGAGAATTGATGTTGTAGAAAATCGTTTTGTGGGAATGAAATCTCGAGGCGTTTATGAAACACCGGGAGGAACAGTTCTTCTTCTGGCTCATCGCGCTATTGAAAGTATTACGCTGGATCGTGAAGTGATGCATTTGAAAGACAGTTTGATTACAAAATATGCGGAGCTTGTTTATTATGGTTTTTGGTTTTCTCCTGAAATGAAACTTTTAAACTCCATGATTGAAGAATCGCAGGAAAATGTTACAGGCACTGTTCGTTTAAAACTTTACAAAGGTAGTTGTATGGTGCTTGGACGAAAATCTCCTAAAACGCTTTATCTGAAAAATCTTGCAACTTTTGAAGGTGGCAGTTTGTATGATCAAAAGGATGCAACTGGATTTATTCGTCTGAATGCTTTGAGACTTAAATTACAAGCCCTGAGGGATAAGGAAAAGTAGAAATGGCTTCTTCAAAAAAACAAACTCCAAAGAATGGCGAACGAAAAAAAATGTGGGGTGGTCGTTTTTCGTCTTCGGCACATCCCTTAATGGAAAAATTAAGTGCGTCTGTTCAATTTGATCAAAGATTGGCTCCTTATGACATTCAAGGGTCCATCGGTCATGCAAAAATGCTGGAGAAAAGCGGTATTTTATCCAAGTCCGAAACTCAGAAAATTATTCAGGGCTTAAATGAAATCCTCTCTCAAGTTCAAAAAGGTAAATTTCATTGGGACGAAAAGCTAGAAGATGTTCATACCAATATTGAATCCGCTTTGCGTGAAAAAATAGGTCAAACGGCCAGTCGTTTGCATGCAGCTCGTAGCCGAAATGATCAAGTTGTTTTAGATTTGAGACTTTATTTGAAAGATGAAATTCATAAAATCTCACATCTTCTTCATGCATTTATGAAATCCATCTGGGCGTTGGCTCATAAAAATCAAACTCTGATTATCCCAGGGTATACACATTTACAAAGAGCTCAACCTGTTTTAGTAGCACATCATTTAATGGCTTATTTAGAAATGCTAGATCGCGATATAACTCGTTTAGAAGATGCTTATGATCGTTTAGATAGCTTGCCCGCAGGTTCATGCGCTTTGGCTGGAACTTCCATGCCTATTGATCGAGAATTTTTAATGAATGAGTTAGGATTTAAACGTATTTGTGAAAATAGCATGGATGCAGTGAGTGATAGAGATTTTGTGATTGAAGTGGCTTCAGATTTAGCCATACTAGGGGTGCATTTGTCTCGACTATCAGAAGAGCTCGTTCTTTGGTCCAGTTTTGAGTTTAATTTTGTAGAGCTTCCAGATGCTTTTACCACAGGATCAAGTGCCATGCCTCAAAAAAAGAACCCAGATGTGTTTGAACTGATTCGAGGTAAATCGGGCCGTTTGATTGGAAATCTTACAAGTTTACTGGTTTTGTTGAAGGGTTTGCCTTTAACATATAATAGAGATCTGCAAGAAGACAAAGAACCTATTTTTGATTCTATTGATACGATTAAGCAGTCGCTTGAAATTTTGACTGAGCTTTTTCCAGATATTAAGTTCCGTCATGAATCGTTGAAAGAAAAAGAAGATTTTACATCGAGCATGGATTTAGCTGAATATTTAGTTCAAAAGGATGTTCCTTTTCGACAGGCCCACGAGATTGTGGGACAGGTGGTTCTTTATTGCTTGGAACAGAAGAAAACGCTTAAGGAGCTTTCGTTAAAGGAAATCCGAAAATTCTCTACAAGCTTTGAAGAAGATTTTAAAAAGATTTTAGGTTGGGATGCTTCTGTTAAGGCAAAAAAATCTTTAGGAAGCACAAATCCTGTTTCAGTGGGAATGATGCTTGAAAAATGGGGAGAAAAACTTAAAGTATGATGCACGATTTTCACTACATGCAGGATGTTTTGTATTGCGAGGATGTACCTCTGCCTGACATTGCTGAAAAGGTAGGCACGCCTGTCTATGTATACAGCAAAAAAACATTGGTCGAGCATTTTAGAAAATTAGATGTAGCTTTTAAGAGTGTGGATCATCTTATTTGCTATTCAGTCAAATCAAATTCCAATCTTTCAGTGTTGAAGGTTTTGGCTGATGAAGGTTCAGGTTTTGACATTGTTTCAGAAGGCGAATTGTATAGAACTGTGAAGGTGGGAGCCAAACCCCAGAAAATTGTTTTTGCAGGAGTTGGAAAAACGGATCAAGAAATTGAACGTGCTTTAGAACAAAATATTTTGTTTTTTACTGTAGAATCTTTTCCTGAGTTAGACGCCATTAACACGGTTGCGGCCAGAATGGGCAAAAAAGCCCCAGTTGCCATCCGTGTAAATCCAGATGTTGATCCTAAGACGCATCAATATACTTCCACCGGCAAAGCAGAGAATAAATTTGGTTTAGATATTCCTTCGGCCATAGAGGCTTATCGTAAGGCCATGACATTGCCAGCTATTAAGGCATGTGCGATTCATATGCACATTGGTTCTCAGATTGTTGAAACGGGTCCTTATCAACAGGCGATGGGTAAAATTCTTCCTGTGATTCAAAAATTAAGAGATATGAAAGTCCCCCTTGAAATACTCGATATAGGAGGAGGATTGGGAATTGTTTATAAAGAAGAAACTCCATCTACAGCAGAAGCGTTTGCTAAAGCTGTGTTACCTCTTATTCAAGGATTGAAACTCAAGATTTTGATTGAACCGGGACGATTTATTGCAGGAAATGCAGGCGCCCTTTTAACAAAAGTTTTGTATCTTAAAGCAAATCCCGTAAAAAATTTTGTGATTGTGGATGCAGGGATGAATGATTTGATTCGCCCAAGTCTTTATGGAGCCTATCATGGAATTTTCCCTGTGCATCATCACGGTCTTGGAAATGTTGTTTCAGATATTGTGGGGCCTATTTGTGAATCAGGGGATTTTTTTGCAAAAGATCGAAAACTGCCTTCTTTGGAATCCGGAGATTTGTTGTCGATTATGTCAAGCGGAGCTTATGGCTTTTCTATGGCTTCCAATTATAATTCCAGGCCAAGACTTGCTGAAGTGATGGTGGATGGGAAAAACTTCCAAGTGGTTCGTGAAAGAGAAAGTCTTGAAGATCTCATTCGTGGTGAAAAAATCCTTTCAAAGTGATATAATTCCCTTCCTTGTACAATTTCTATTTTTTGATGCTTATCTAGATTGCATGATTCAAATTAAGGAGTTTATTTATGTTTAGTGGGTCCATGGTAGCGCTGGTGACACCTTTTCGAAAAGGGAAGGTAGATAAAAAAGCTTTGGAGCATTTGGTCGAATTTCACATTCAAAGTGGAACAAAAGTTCTTGTTCCTTGTGGGACGACTGGAGAGTCTCCGACTTTAAATCATGAAGAACATCGGCTTGTGATTGAGATCACTGTAAAGGCTGCGGCAGGACGCATTCCTGTGATTGCTGGAACCGGTTCTAACTCGACGATAGAGGCTCTTGAATTAACTCTAGATGCAAAAAAAATGGGAGCTGATGGAGCGTTGGTAGTAGCACCTTATTATAACCGTCCCACTCAAGAAGGTCTTTTTCAGCATTTTGCTTCTATTGCAGAAACAGTTCGCTTTCCTATTGTGATTTATAATATTCCAGGCCGAACAGGTGTGAATATTTTGCCTGAGACATTTCAAAGATTGTCTCAATTTGAAAATATTGTGGGAGTTAAAGAGGCGAGTGGGAGCTTGGATCAGATGAGTCAAATTATGTCAGCGGCTCCATCCATTGCAATGATTTCAGGGGATGATTCTTTAACATTGCCCATTCTTTCAATTGGAGGTGTAGGCGTTATTTCTGTTCTTGCGAATATTGTTCCTAAAGAAGTTCAGGGTATGATTGACGCATGGGATAAGGGGGACATTGAAGAAGCTAGAAACATTCATTTTAAACTTTTTTCTTTATGCAAAGTTTTATTTATAGAAACCAATCCCACTCCAGTCAAGGCGGCAATGGTGATGATGGGACTCATTTCTGATGAGATTCGACTTCCTCTTGTGAAAATGAGCGAAGTGAATCGTAAAGCGTTGGAGAAAGAGCTAAAAAAACTAAAACTTATTTAATGCTAAATTT
>JAYRIK010000184.1:0-5809 GCA_041906865.1 Candidatus Auribacterota bacterium | reverse complement strand
TCAAGATGGAGCAATGACTTCCAGACAAATTTTGGTTTATACTTTTGCCTTGTTGACTGCGAGTCTCTTGCCTGTCTGGAAAGGGCTTGCAGGACCCCTTTATTTTTTTGGGGCACTTGTGATGGGCCTTGTTTTCTTAGGGTTTGGGATACGATGCTTGCTGTCACTTACAAAGAAAAAAGAATTAATCATTTATTATCGAAGTGTTTTTCATGCTTCTTTGATTTATCTACCGGTAGTCCTAATTCTATTAGTCATTGATAAACGCTAGGAGAAAAATTATGTCTCATGCAGCAACAGTGAATGAAATAGTTGAAACCCAACAACCCATGGGCGTTGATAATGGGAAGCTAGGGATGTGGCTCTTTCTTTGTTCTGAAATCATGTTTTTTGCTGGGTTAATTGGTGCGTATATTGTTTTAAGACTTGGAACGTTAACTTGGCCAAAACCAGGTGAGATTTTGAACATTCCTTTGACAGGGGCAAATACTTTTATTTTGATTTGTAGCAGTGTTACCATGGTGAAGGCTTTTGCCTGGATTCATATGGGAAATCAGTCCAAGGTTAAACTCTATCTTTTTCTTACATTTTTATTTGGTTCAATTTTTTTGGGTATTCAGGCGATTGAATATCATAAGCTTTTTCATCATCATGGACTTCAACCTCAAGGGAATCTTTATGGGACCTGTTTTTATGTTTTGACAGGTTTTCATGGTTGTCACGTTTTAGCAGGTGTGGTTGCAGTTTTTGTAATTTGGATTCGCTCTCTTTTTGGACATTTTACACCTCAAAAATATGCTCCGGTGGAATTGGTTGGATTGTACTGGCATTTTGTAGATTTGGTGTGGATTATTTTGTTTACAATCGTATACTTAATATAATTATAGTCGAATGAAAAAGCCCAACTGCTTTGTTGCATGCTGCGTTCTCTTGTGCGTCCCGATGTAACATCGGGGCTCCGCGCTCACTTGTATACGCCTCGCATCTTAGACTTTTTGATTAGACTAATTGAAGGATAAAAAAATTAGAATAGGATGGATCAATTATGGAAGATGTAAAAAAACAACATGAGTTTGTGCATCCTAATTATGTTGGGGTGTGGGTTTGGCTTTTAGCTCTAACTGTTCTGGAAATAGGTGCATTGTATTTGCCCGGACCTAAAATGTATCGAATTTTAACCCTTAGCTTTTTGGCTGTGACGAAAGCCTTGCTTGTGGCTATGTATTTTATGCATTTGAAGTTTGAAAGACTTATTTTAATAGCAGTTATTCTTTATCCAATTGTGCTATCCCTCGTGTTGGTTGTTTTGACTCGATTGAGCCTTTCTTGAAATTTCAACGTTTGCTTTGGTTTTTATTGTTTTTAACTCTTTTTAGCATTACTTGCCTTTTTATATGGACCAAAATCCATTCTGCTAAAAATTCTTTGCCTATTTATGGCCAAGTTCCTGATTTTTCGCTTATAGATCAAAATGGTCAATCTGTTCATCGTGAAAGTTTGCAAGGACAAATTTGGATTGCTGATTTTATTTTCACAAGATGTGGGGGGCAATGCCCTTTTATGAATGAAAAAATGAAGGATATTAGAAAAGAATTGCCTTCCAAAATTAAAAGTGTTTCTATCTCAGTGGATCCGGAGCATGATACTCCGGATGTTCTAAATCAATATGTTCAGAAGCAAGGAATAAATACGAATGACTGGTTGTTTCTCACGGGAGATAAAGATTCTATTTTTAGACTTTCCCGCAAAGGTTTTCATTTAGGAGTTGAAGAAGGAGGAGATGCCATAGAACCGATTATGCATAGCAATCGATTTATCTTGGTGGATCAAAAGGCGTGTATTCGTGGAATTTATTCTGCAATAGATGAGGATGCACTCAAAAGATTAATTCAAGATATTAGAACTCTTTTGGATTCAAAAGAATGAGTTTTATTCAACTTCACTATTTCCCGGCGATGAATGCTTCATTGAATGCGACAAGCGCTTTGTTACTTTTGTTTGGGTATTTTTTTATTCGTTCTGGGAAAGTTTTCTTTCATAAAGTTTGTATGATCTTAGCAACATTGGTATCCTCTGTTTTCCTTGTGAGCTATCTTTATTATCATGCCCATCATGGAACAACTCGATTTTTAGGTCAGGGGATTATTCGGATTATTTATTTTTCTATTTTAATTTCTCATACCATTCTTGCAGTGGTTATTTTGCCACTGATTTTGATGACGCTATATCGGGCTTTAAGAAATCAATTTGATCGACACAAAAAAATAGCTCGATGGACATTCCCTTTATGGCTTTATGTCTCGATCACGGGTGTAGTTGTTTATTGGATGTTGTATCAGCTTTAAAAGCGCAACAATCTGTTTTATGGGTTTGTACTTATCTTATTCTCTAAGAAAATGTTATGTCTCTTTCTGTGATTTTTAAAATCAAAGAAATTTGATTCTCCTCTCTTTACTCTCACCCTATGATCAGGTATCATAAACTCTTTCTATAAGTAAAGAAGTGGAGGGAATGAATGAAAAAAGTAGAAATGAATATTGATGATGTAGCAAAACTAGCCCGGCTTCATTTGGGAGTGGAGGAGAGAGAGAAACTTTCGAAGCAATTGAGTGATATTCTCTCTTATGTTCAAAAATTGAATGAGCTTAAAATAGAATCCATTGAACCTACACAGCATATTTTGTCTGTTCAAAATGTGATGCGTGCAGATGAAGTCAAACCCTCTTTGTCTCCAGAAAAATTTCTTAAGAATGCTCCTGAGGCTAGAGACGGTTTTTTTATTGTGCCGCAAATTATAGAATAAAGAGTGAATTGAGAAAACATGCAAAATTCTTTGATTAATTTAACTGCACATGAGCTGGCTTCTTTAATTCAGAAAAAAGAAGTTTCTGTTACAGAGATGGTGCAAGCACTTTTGAAAAAAATTGAAGAGAAAAATTCTTCTCTAAATGCTTACCTTCGTGTAGATAGCACAAGAGCTTTAGCTCAAGCTAAAACCCTAGATGCAATGTCTTCCGAAAAGCGGCATGGCCCTTTATGGGGTGTACCTATTGCCAATAAAGATGTGATTTGTGTGGAGGGAGTAGAAACAACATGTGCCTCAAAAATTCTAAAAGGTTATATTCCTCCTTATAGCGCGACAGTTGTTCAACGTTTGGAAGGAACAGGGGCTTTAATGGTTGGTAACACCAATATGGATGAGTTTGCCATGGGATCTTCCACGGAAAATTCATCTTATGGAGTTACGAAAAATCCATGGGATTTGACAAGAGCACCTGGAGGTTCCAGTGGGGGAGCAGCTGCATCTGTGGCAGGAGATTTGGCGATTGCTGCACTTGGGACTGACACAGGCGGCTCGATTCGCCAACCCGCTTCACTCTGTGGATGTGTAGGACTAAAACCAACTTATGGACGTGTATCTCGTTTTGGATTGATTGCCTTTGCCTCCAGTCTTGATCAGATCGGGCCTATTACAAAAGATGTAGAAGATGCAGCACTTGTTTTACAAACGATCAGTGGAAAAGATTCAATGGATTCTACTTCGGTAGAGCAGCCTATCCCAAATTATCGAGAAGAAATGAGGAAGTCTCTCAAAGGAATGAAAATAGGTCTTCCTAAAGAATATTTTATTGAGGGTTTGGACATTGATGTTAAGAAAAGTATTGATGGCGCTATTAAAACTTTTCAAAATTTAGGTGTGACTTTTATAGAATGTTCTCTTCCTCATACAGAGTATGCAGTTGCTACTTATTATATTGTTGCAACAGCTGAGGCTAGTTCTAATTTAGCGCGGTATGATGGGGTTCAATATGGATTTCGTGCTCCACAATTTCAGAATTTAGTAGATATGTATTTTCAGACGCGAGCACTTGGTTTTGGATCTGAAGTAAAGCGTAGAATTATTTTAGGAACCTATGTTTTGAGTTCAGGTTATTATGATGCTTATTATTTGAGAGCTCAGAAGGCGAGAACTTTAATTAAGTCTGATTTCGATGAAGCTTTTAAAATGTGTGATGCAATTTTAACTCCGACAGCTCCAACTCCTGCATTTAAATTAGGTGAAAAACTGAATGATCCTTTAACCATGTATTTATCAGATATTTTTACGATTTCTGCAAATTTGGCAGGTATTCCTGGGATGTCTATTCCATGTGGATTTTCAAAAGAGGGACTTCCCATTGGACTTCAACTTTTAGGAAAGCATTTTGATGAAGGGACGCTCTTGAAGCTAGGTTATGCTTTTGAGCAAGCAACAGATTTTCATAAAAAAAGACCGTCGTTCGTGAAGCGTGAGGCGTAGTTCGTTTGTAAGGAAGAATAAGCGAAATACGCATAGCGCATGACGCATGACACACAACGGTATTTATGCAATACGAACCTGTGATTGGCTTAGAAGTTCATACTCAATTAAAGACAGTCTCCAAGCTTTTTTGTGGATGTTCGACAAAATTTGGAGCTTTGCCTAATACACAAGTGTGTTCGGTGTGCTTAGGTTTCCCTGGAACTTTGCCTGTCCTGAATGAAAAAGCTCTTCACTTTGCAATAATGATGGGTTTGATGGTTGGATCTGAAATTTCAATGTTTAGTAAATTTGACAGAAAAAATTATTTTTATCCTGATCTCGCCAAAGCCTATCAAATTTCCCAATATGATAAACCCATTTGTCAGGGAGGAGACATCCATATTTCTTTAGATGGGACACATAAAAGAATAGGGCTTACTCGTATTCATCTTGAAGAAGATGCAGGCAAGCTGAATCATTTTACAAAAGATAGTGGGGTTGATTATAACCGGGGCGGCATTCCTTTGATTGAGATTGTTTCTGAACCGGATATTAGATCTGCCAAAGAAGCATATGAATATTTGAAGGCCTTAAAGACCATTCTCGAATATTTAGATGTTAGCGACTGTAACATGGAAGAGGGAAGTTTGCGCTGTGATGCGAATGTTTCGTTGAGACCTGTGGGAACAGAAAAATTTGGAACCAGAGCCGAGATTAAAAATTTAAATTCTTTTCATAATGTTGAAAAGGCCATTACTTATGAAATGAAACGTCAGGAAGAACTTTTGAATTCTGGAGGCAGAGTCGTTCAAGAAACAAGACTTTGGGATAAAGATAAAGAAGTGACGCGCTCGATGAGAAGCAAAGAACAAGCACATGACTATCGTTATTTCCCTGAACCTGATTTGGTCCCGATCATTGTTTCTTCTGAAATGCTTCAAAAGATTAAATCTGAGCTTCCAGAACTTCCCCAAACTCGACTGAATCGATTTGTGAAGGACTACGGTCTTTCAGAATATGATGCAGGGGTTTTGACGGCTCAGCGAGATTTGGCAGATTTTTTTGAGAAGGCGGCGCATCTTTCTAAAAATATAAAATCAGTTGTGAATTGGATCATGGGAGATCTTTTAAGGGATTTAAACGAAAAAGGTTTAAGTATTCAGCAGTCTCTTGTAAAGCCAGAAGATATCGCAGCGCTTGTAGAGTTGATTGATTCTGGAACTATCAGTGGAAAAATTGCCAAAGATGTTTTTGTGGAAATGTTTAAAACAGGTACTTCTCCCAAAGAAATTGTTAAAGCCAAAGGGTTAACACAGGTAAATGATCAAGGACAAATTGAAGCGGCTGTCCGAAAAGCAATTCAGGATAATCCAAAATCACTTCAGGATTATCAAAGTGGGAAGAAGAATGCTGTAACCTATTTGGTAGGGCAAGTTATGAAGCTAACACAAGGGCGAGCTAATCCTAAAATGGTGAATGAACTGCTTCAACAGGAACTTTCAAAAATTCCTTCTGTAGAAGGGAAGG